>NZ_JBNDHZ010000041.1:0-40258 GCF_056755355.1 Luteibacter sp. HAY1-4A | reverse complement strand
AGATGTGTATAAGAGACAGGGGGACGGGGCCTTGTAATGGGACGTTATTGAACTGAATCGTTCGGTAAATAGTGTCCAACGAATGTGAATAAAGGGCACGTGGGCAATTATTTTCCGTCGCCCCTTTCAGAAGCTTGTCCGGACCTGCCATCGCAGCGGGGTCAAGGCGAACACGGGGCTGCCGTTAAAGACACCGGAGGGTCCGCCGGCGAGTGGCGGGGCCAAGGGCAGCAGGGGTCGACGACCGGTGGAAAGCGCGACGTTCAAGGTAGCGACGAGGGTGCGCGCCCGGCATGTGCGGCTGGCTACCTGGGCCGTGGCGCTTGCCTTGTCCGTCGGCGTGGCGGGCATCGTCGCGTTGCTGCAGCTCGACGTGTACCAGGGCATGCAGAGCGGCACGAGGCGGCAACTGGCCGCATCGGCCTCGGGCGCGGTTCGGATGATCGACCAGGACATCGATGCGACCCTGGGTCCCTTGCTCGCCCTGCGTAATGGGGTAGACAGCGCCGAATCGGGGCCGCTGCACGCCCGGTTGGCCGAAGTGCAGGCGCGCCACCCCGAACTTTCCAGCCTCGTCGCGCTCGACACCGACGGCGGTGTCATCGCTTCCACCAGCGTTCCCCTGGCGAACTGGCGCGCCAGCGTCGCCGCTCCGCGCCGCATGGCGCTGGGTGCCAAGGTTCGTGTCCTGGTCGCGGACGCGCAAGGTGCGATCCCCGCAGGCATTCGCATCCTGGTCGATTCGCGCGTGCCGCAGCCGGCCGCCTTCGGCACCGTCGTGGATGCGGTGCGCCTGCGCGACGAGATGCTCCGCTCGATGCTGAGCCACGGCGCGGCGATGAGTGCGTTCTCGATCGACGGCCGGCTCTTCGCAAGCAACCGCGACGATGTCGCTACCGCATGGACCTCACCGCCACCGGCCGCCGGCGCTTCCGGTGGCTACGACGACGGCAAACGGTTCCACGCATGGCTGGCTTCCGCCCGGCACCCTTATATGGTGCAGGTGAGCCTGGAGAGCGCCGCCACGAAGGCGGAATGGTTGCGGCAAGCCAGGCCATCTTTCCTGGCGACGCTGGCGCTCGTGATCCTGCTCAATGTCTTCGCCGCCCTGTTCGATCGTGCGTATCGGCGGCAGACGGGCCTCGTGGAAGCGCTGTCGCGAAGCGCGCGCCACCTGGGCGACGTGCAGCGGACGGGCCACATCGGCCTGTGGGAGGCGGACCTGGCCGAACGCACAATCGTCTGGTCCGGCCATGTGCACGAAATCACCGGCCTCCCGCCGGGCCGTACGATCGGCCGGCACGGCACCTATTACAAGCTGGTGCATCCCGACGATCAGCAGGCGGTCGTGGCCTGGCTCGCGTTGTTCGAGCACGGGGACGGCCCGTACGAATGCGAGCATCGCCTGTGCCGCCCCGACGGACGCGAGGTGCGCGTCATCGTTCGTGCGGCGCGCATCACCAGCGAGCAGGGCCACCGGATCCTCGCCGGCACGATCAGCGAGATCACCGCACTGCACGAGACCCGGCAGCGTCTCCAGAACACCGATCGCGACCTTGCCGCAAGCGAGGCCGCCTACCGGCAATTGTTGGCGCGGATGCCGTTGCCCCTGGTGGTCGTGCGCGACGACCGCATCGAATACGCCAACCGCCTGGCCGAAGACAGGCTCGGCGCGGACGGGCGCACCCTGGTCGGACGCCCCGCCGGCGATTTCCTCGACGCCTATGCGCTGGAAGCAACCCGGCGCGGCGCCGCCGAAGGCACCAGCATCGCGGCGTGGGTCGAACCCGAATACGGCATGCCCTTCGAGGCGGAACTCGCCCTGTCCGATTACCGCGATTCGCGCGGCCGCGGCACGCTGGTGATCGTTCGCGACATGACCGAGCAGCGCCGGTACGAAGAGCGCCTGAACCACCAGGCCACGCACGACGAACTCACGGGTCTTCCCAACCGGCGCGCGTTGCGGGAAACGCTCGAATCGATGCTTGCGCAAAAGGAGCTCGATGGCTCGGGGCTGATGGTGTTGTTCATCGACCTCGATCACTTCAAGGTCATCAACGATGCCCTCGGACATACGCTCGGCGACCAGGTGCTGCGCGACGTGACGCTGCGGCTTGGCGATGCCGTGGGCGGAGCGGGACAGGTCGGGCGCTTCGGCGGCGACGAGTTTGTCGCCGTGCTGCCTTTCGACGGTTCGCCCGCGAAAGCGGTCGACGTGCTGCCCCGCATCCAGCGCGCCATCGAGGAACCCCTGGAAGTCGCCGGCACGCTCCAGCGCCTGAAGTGCAGCATCGGCGTGGCCTTCGCGACGCGCGATGGCGCGGACGCCGATACCCTGATCCGCAATGCCGACACGGCGATGTACGACGCCAAGCGGTCGGGGCGGCACACCTGGAAGTGCTATTCGGCGGAGATGCACGCCACGGCAATGGCCCGCCTGACGGTGCTCACGCGTCTTTCCGGCGCAAACCTCGACAACGAACTCGCCCTCGCGTGGCAGACCCAGCACGCGGGGCCCGACAGCAAGACGATCGGCGTGGAAGCCTTGCTGCGCTGGCCGTCGGCACCCGGCGATCTTTGCCGCAACGACCGCCTCATTCCGCTCCTGGAAGAAACCGGCGCCATCGTGCAGATCGGCCAGTGGGTGCTGCGCGAGGCGTGCAGGCAGCAGCGGCTGGTGCTCGACACCATCGGCCACGGCTGCCGTCTCTCGGTGAACATATCGGCGCAGCAACTGGTGCACACCGACCTCGTGGCCGAAGTGCGCCACGCGCTGGCGGAAACAGGCGCAAGCGCATCCGCGCTGGAGCTGGAGTTGACCGAAAGCGCATTCATGCAGGAACCCGAGCGCGCGATACGCACGCTGCACGAACTGCGCGCCATGGGCGTCAGCATCGCCCTGGACGATTTCGGCACCGGTTACTCCAACCTTACCTACCTGTCGCGCCTGCCGCTGGACAAGATCAAGATCGACAAGCACTTCACCGGCACGCTGTTGCAGGACGACGTGGACACCTCGATCTGCCGCTCGATCATCTTCCTCGGCCGCAGCCTCAACCTGGAGGTGGTGGCGGAAGGCGTGGAGACGGAAAGGCAGCGCGACTGGCTGCTGGCGGAAGGTTGCGAGGCCATGCAGGGATACTTCTTCTCGCATCCCGTACCCGTTGAGGCATTGCGTCGTTCACCCCGGGAGCCAATGCGTTCGCCGCAGGACGATTTATCGAGCGACGCCACGCTCATACATTGAACGGTAGTGGCGTAGGGCCACGGTCGCCGGTGATCCCCATGTTTCGCGCTCCCGCTATCTTCGTCTCCCACGGTGCTCCTACCTTCGCGCTGGAGCCGGGATTGCTCGGCTCCCGCCTCACCAGCCTGGGCGAACGCCTGGCGAGCGCCAGTGGCATCGTCATCGTTTCGCCGCACTGGCAGACCTGTGGGTTCCGCGTCACGGGCGCCGCATGGCCGGCGACGATCCACGACTTCGGCGGCTTTCCGCCGGCCCTCTACGACCTGACCTACCCTGCGCCGGGCTCGGCGAGCCTCGCCGCGGAAACGGCGGCACTGCTGGCCGACGACGGGCTCGTCGTGACGGTGGATCCGGAGCGCGGATACGACCATGGCGCGTGGGTGCCCCTGCGCTACCTGCGTCCCGAGGCCGACACCCCGGTGATCCAGGTGTCGATGCCGCACAATCTCGATGCCACCGGAGCCTTGCGGCTGGGGCGGACGCTCGCCCCCCTGCGGGATCGCGGCGTCGCCATCGTCGGCTCGGGCAGCCTCACGCACAACCTCCACGAAGTGCGCCGCGACGGCGAGTCGGCCGGTTATGCGAAGGCTTTCGCGGCATGGAGCCGGCAAGCGGTCTTGGCGGGCGATGTCGAGGCCCTGCGCGATTATCGCCACGTGGCTCCAAGCGCCATTCGCGCGCATCCCACCGAGGAGCATTACCTGCCCTTGCTGGTGGCGGTGGGCGCCGCTGGAACCGACGCGCCCATGGCAATCGATGGGGGCATCACGTATGGCGTGCTGTCCATGGACTCCTACGCATGGGGCGTGCAGTAGGGCTTGGCCGCGCACGTTGACGCGATTTTTACCCGGGCACTATTGATCTGCCTATTTAACCCGGGTATTATTTGCGCATCGTCCCGACCCAGACAGCCCATGTCCACCTACACAGCCTTCCTCCGCCACTCCCGCCTCGCCTCGGGCTCCCTCGCCGCCGTCGCCGAGCACTGCAAGGCGCGCCTCGACGCCGATCCGGGTGCCGCGATCATCGTCTACGACGATGAAACCGGCCGGCCGGTAGACATCGATTACCGTGGATCGACCCACGACGTGCTGGCGCGACTCGCGCAGGCGGCTTCGCCGGAAATGACGGCGCCGGCCGCGGAGACCCGGCGAGGTCCGGGCCGCCCCCGGCTCGGAGTTGTCGCCCGCGAAGTGACGCTTCTGCCCCGCCACTGGGACTGGCTCGGCACGCAACCAGGCGGCGCGTCCGTCGCGCTGCGGAGGCTGGTCGAGGCCGCAAGCCGGGAGAACGTGTCCGTCGACCGCCGTCGACAGGCGCGGGAAACCGTCGATCGCCTGATGCTGGCGCTCGGCGGCGACTTGCCCGGCTACGAAGAAGCCTCCCGCGCCTTCCACCGCGGCGAGCGCGAACGCTTCGAGGCATTGCTCGAAGCATGGCCGGCGGACATGCGGGACTACGTTCGCGCGCTAGCGGAACCCGCCTTTGTGGGAGCCGGCTAAGCCGGCGATCCCGCGGCAGCGGGCCATCGCCGCTGAAGCGGCTCCCACAAGGACGATCAGGCCTCGCTTGGCCGCAGGCCCCGCAGCCCGCCGTTTTCCCTTTCCTTCCTGATCTTCAGCCACCGCTTGTACCGGCGCTTCAGCATGCGCCGGTATTTGCGCTCCTTGCGATCATGGTTCCACAGGTAGATCGCCGGCGTGCTCAGCAGCGTGAGCAACTGCGACACCAGCAGGCCGCCGACGATCGCGATGCCGAGCGGACGGCGCATCTCCGAACCCACGCCGAATCCGATCGCCAGCGGGAGCGCGGCGCCCATCGCCACCAGTGTGGTCATCGTGATCGGACGGAAGCGCACCAGCGCCGCCTGGCGAATAGCCTCCACCGGCGACATGCCATGTTCGCGCTGCGCCACCAGCGCGAAGTCGACCATCAGGATCGCGTTCTTCTTCACGATGCCGATCAACAGCAGCACGGCGATGATCGCCATCAGCGTGAGCTGGGTTTGCGTGACCAGCATGGCGAGGAAGGCGCCCGCGCCCGCCGCGGGAAGCGTCGAGATGATGGTGAGCGGATGGCCCAGGCTTTCGTAGAGGATGCCGAGCACGATGTAGACGGCGAGGATGGCGCCGATCAGCAGCACCATGCCGTTCGACTGCGCGTCGCGCAGGCGCTGGTTCGCCCCGGTGAAGTCCATGCGTATGCCGCCGGGCAGGCCGATCATGTGCACCGCCTGCTCCACCAGCGCGTTGCCCTTGTCGGCCGTGATCTTGGGCGCCAGGTTGTATGTGATATCCGCCGACTCGAGCTGGTTCTGGTGCGTGACCGCACTGGGCACCGCCACCGGCGCGATCTTCGCCACCGCCGACAGCGGGATCATCTTGCCCAGTTCGTTCTTCACGTAGGTGTTGAGCAAGGCCTCGGGGCTGAGTGTCTGCGCGGCCGCCGCGGTCAGCACCACCCAGTACTGGTTGATGTCCGAATAGATGATGGACACCTGGCGCTGGCCGAACGCGTTGAACAATGCGGAGTCGATGGTGCCCATGCCGACATGCAGGCGCCCCGCGGCTTCGCGATCCACCTTCAGCATCTGCTGCTTGCCCACGATGTCGAAGTCGCTGCCGACGTCACGGAACTCCTTCATCGTGCGCATCTGCCGCACGAGCTTCAGCACCCAGGGTTGCAAATCTTCGCCGCTGGTACTGATCAGCTGGAACGAATACTGCCCGCGGTTGCTGTTGCCGCCACCGCCGCCCAGGAACTGCACGGGGTTCATGAACACCTGGACGTCCGAGATCTTTGCGTACTCCTTGCCCAGGCGGTCCATGATCTCCTTCATCGATTCCCTGCGCTGGCCCGGACCGCTGCCTTTCGGCTTGAGGTCCACGAACATCAGGCCCTGGTTGCCCACGGCACCGCCGTTGTCGCCGCCGAGGATCGTCGTCACGTCGGCCACGGTGCTGTCGTTCTGCATGATGTCGCCGACGCGCTTCAGGCGCCGGCTCATCTCGTCGGGCGAGATATTCGCATCGGCGCTGATCTGCGCCTGCAGCATGCCGGTGTCTTCTTCCGGCATGAAGTTGCCGCCGGCGGTCTTCACCACGGCGATGGCCAGCAGCACGGTGGCCCCCAGCAGGATGAGCGGCTGCCAACGCATCAGGCGGCGATGGTGCAGCGCCCAGTCCAGCGCCCGCTGGTAGGCACGCAGGAAGCCGCGATCGAAGCGTTCCAGGGCGAGCTCCCAGCGGCCAGGTTTCCGGTCCGGCGCGTCGTGCTTGAGATAGTGCGCACAAAGCGCGGGGGTGAGCGTGAGCGACACGATCGCGGAGATCAGCACGGCACCCGCGAGGGTTACCGAGAACTCGCGCAGCAGCTTGGTGATCATGTTGTTGCCGAAGAGGAGCGGCGCGAACACCGCTACCAGCGACAGCGTGATGGAGATGACCGTGAATCCGATCTCGCGCACGCCCTCCAGCGCGGCCTCCATCGGCTTGGCACCGTTTTCCATGTGCCGCACGATGTTCTCGATGACCACGATGGCGTCGTCCACCACGAAGCCGATGCACAGCACCAGCGCCATCAGCGACATCGTGTTCAGCGTATAGCCCAGCGACCACATGATGACGAAGGCGCCCGCGAGCGACAGCGGCACGCTCAGCGTGGCGATCATCGTCGGCCCGAGGCGGCGCAGGAACACCATCATCACGAGTACCACCATGACGATACTGATCAGCAGCGCGACCTTTACCTCGTGCAGCGCCGACTGCGTGGTCTGGGTGAGATCGAAGATGGGGGTGACCTGGGCGTCCGCCGGCAGCAGGGAGCGGAAGCGCGGCAGCGCGGCGCGAATCGCGTCGGCCGTGGCGATGGAGTTGGCCTCCGGCCGCTTGCTGATCTGCATGGTGACCGAGCGTTCGCCTTGGAACCACGCTTTCTGGTACTGGTCCTGCTGGCCGCTGTAGACCTTCGCGATATCGGAAAGCCGCACGGGAATGTTGTTGCGCACGGCAATCAGGATGTTGGCGAAATCCGCCGGGTCCCGCAGGCCGTCGTTGGCGATCACCGTCATCTGCGTCCTGCCATCGGACAGCACGCCCTGCGGCGAATTCACGTTCGCCGCCTGCAACGCGTTCGAGACGTCGTTGGTGGTGATGCCCTTCGAAGAGAGCGCATTCGTGTCCAGCTCGATGCGCACCGCATGCGGCGTACCGCCGAACACCTGCACGCGCGACACGCCGTCGATCTGCGACACGGCGGGGCGGATCAAGGTGTCGACCACGTCGTAGAGCTTGTCCGGCGGCATGGTCTTCGACGTGAAGGCGACCAGCAGCACCGGAATCTGCCCGGTGTCGAACTTGAAGTACTGCGGCGGCGACGGCATGCCGGCGGGGAGATCCGCGGCCGCCGCGTTGATCGCGGCCTGTACGTCGCGCGCGGCGGCATCGGTGGAACGGTCGAGGTTGAAGCGGATGCGCACGAAGCCGGCGCCTTCGACGCTGTTCGAGTACATCTGGTCGACGCCCGGGATCTGGCCCAGGTGGCGCTCCAGTGGCGCGATGACCGTCGAGGCCATCGTCTGCGCGCTGGCGCCCGGCATCTGCGTCTGGATGAATACCGCCGGCACTTCGATCGAAGGCAGCGCGGCCACGCCCAGCAGCATGTAGGCGATGGCGCCGGCCAGGGTAAGGCCCGCCGCAAGCAGCGAGGTGCCTTTCGGCCGGCGGATGAATGGTGCAAAAAAGTTCACGGCACTTCCTGTGTCGCGGGACCACTCCCCGCGCCCGCGAACTTTATGACGTCCTGCCCGATTCGTCGCGTGTGCCTTTAGTGGGGCCCCTGCCGTAAGGCATGGCCCACCTGTCATGACAGGTGGGCACCTCCAGCATTCTCGTCAGGGTTAACGGACCGGCGAATACCGCAGCGTCAGATAGTAGGTGCGGCCCAACTGGTTGTAGTAGGCCGCGGTCTCGTAGCGCTTGTTCGCCACATTGGCCACGCGACCCTGCACGCTCCAGTCGCTGTCCACATGCCACGTCGCGCGCAGGTCGGCGGTGGCGTAGCCGCCGAGACGGCGTGTATTGGCGGCATCGTCGTAGCTGTAGCCCGCCGCGTTGATGGAGCCGCCGAGGGTCAGCGCGCCAAGATCCTTGTCGATGTCGGCGCGCGCGATGCGCCGCGGCCGCCGGGCAAGCAGATTGCCTTCCTGAACGCCGCCATCGCGGTTCTCCGGCTGCTGGAAGGTGAGATAGCCGCGCAGGTGCCACCCGTCGACATCGGCGCCTGCCTGGGCCTCCAGGCCGCGGATGCGCGCCGTGCTCACGTTGATCGGAAGGAAGTTGGCGTCGAACCCGATCAGGTCGTCCACGTCGGTGCGATACGCGTTCACGGCCCAGTTCCAGACGCCCGGGGCTGCGCTGAGGCCGATTTCCGCCGTACGGGATTTCTCAGGCGACAGGTTCACCGGCGCGCCATAGGGATAGAACTCGTCGTTGAAGGTGGGCGCATGGAACGCCGTGCCGTATGAGGCGGTGACCTTCATGCCATTGTCGAAGCGGAAGCCATACGCGGCCGACCCGGTCGTGTGGTTGCCGAACTGGGTGTTGTGGTCGTGGCGGGCCGAAAGTTCGAGCTCGTGCGGGCCGAAGACGCCGCGGTAAAGCGCGAACACGCCCGTGTTGTTTCGCGAGTCCGCGATGTAGGCCGTGTCGCTTTCCAGCTTCTCCTGCTGGAAATCCACGCCCGCGGTCAGCGTCTGGTCCTTCGACAGCGCGATGTCGTTCTGCCACGACGCCTGGTTGCGCTTGGAATAAAGGTAACCCACGCGCGCCTTGTCCACGCCGTAGTTCACGAAGTCGAGGGTCTTGTTCGCGCCATTCAAGTAGTTGTCGGCGCGATCCTGGTTCTGGCCGACCGACAGCGATACCCGCCAGTTGGCCAGCGCGTCGAAGGCCAGCTTCGCGCCCGCCACCTGTTGCGACCGGCGCGTCAGGTTCTGGAAATCGCCGTCGTATTCGATGTCGCCCTTGCTGCGCAGCCAGCTGCCGGTGAGTTCCGTGCCGTCGTCCCAGCGGTAACCACCCGAGAGGGCACCGTTATAGGTGCGATACGCGTCGTGGTCGGGCTCGTCGGTGAAACAGCCCGCGAAGGCCGCCGCCGCCCCGATGCGGCAGGCGTTGATGCCGGACGTGTACTGCCCGCCCAGGCTCGCGTTGTACCAGCCGTGCGCGGTGCCGCCGGAGAGCCCCACCTGCCCGGCCGTGTAGCCGTGGCTGCCGCTGGTGATGGACAGCGTCGGGGCTGGTGCCTGGCCCGCCTCGCCGTGCCGGGTGAAGATCTGGATGACGCCGCCGATCGCGTCCGAGCCGTACAGCGCCGAGCGCGGGCCGCGCACGACTTCGATCCGGTCGATCTGCTCCACGGGCAGTTGTTCGTAGGCGGGCAGCCCTGCGCCCACGGTGCCCACGCGCACGCCGTCGACCAGGACGAGTGTGTGCGACGAGTTCGTGCCACGCATGAAAAGCGATGTCTGCTGGCCGATGCCTCCCGTGTTCGACAGGGCTACCCCGGGGAGCCCCGCAAGCAGGTCCTGGACGCTGACCGGCTGCAGGCGGTCGATGTCCTCGCGGGTAATGACCGTGACGGGCGCGAGCACCTGGTCCAGCGGCGTCGCGAAGCGGCTGGCGGTGACCACGACGGGGTCGAGCCGGTCGGGGCCGTCGGCCGCATGGGCCAGGGCGGTCGTCGACAGCAGGGCCGTCGCGAGCAGGGTCTTCTTCAACACGTATGAGTCCTTCACCGCAGCGCGGCCTATGCACGGGGCCGGCGGAGGACGAAGGCGAACGGCGAGCGGGAACGGACCCGGCAGCTGTCCGGATCCGCCCTCCGCGAATCGACCGAAACAGGGACGCCCGCCAAAGGGCGGGACGCTCATCGGGCCGGTCTCCGGACTCGCGTCAGCCATCGACGATGGCCGGCACCGGTGCCTTCCCGCTTGCGCAGTGGCTTGTTGCCGGAGCCGCAAGAAAGCGCGAAGCGCCTCCCGATGCCGCTTACCGTTGCGGGGGCAGCGCCGGCTTCAGCCCGAAAGAGGGCCTACCGGCTTCCCGTTTAAGCCCCCGACCAAGGTCGAAGGGCCACCCGAACGGGCCGGATGGTACTCCGCAAGTTCCTTCCCTGTCACGAAATTTCAACTGAAACCTTAACAGCCTCTTGACGACCGCGAAATATTTCGATTACAAGCGTAAGGGATTGCCGCATGGGGCGTGTTCTTGCGCCACGGGGGCATGTCGGTATTCCACGCGTCCTGGGGAGGACGGTGGAGCGGACATGATCGCGGCCATCGATAACAGAGGTCCGTCTTCCAATTCGGTATCGGACTTCTCTTTGCTGTTTCTTTGGGGAGACAAACACATGCAACGTTCCATCCACCGCAACGGCGTCATCCGCCGGTCCGCCTTGTGCACCGCCCTGGCCCTTTGCTTCGCCAGCGGCGCCGTGCTCGCTCAGTCCAATGCTTCCGGTGTCGTGTTCGGTCGCGTCGCGCAGCCCGAGGGCGCCGTCGTCCACCTGACCAACCTCGATACCGGCCTTACCCGCGATGTCGGCGTGGACGCCGACGGCCGTTATCGCGCCAGCTCGCTCCCGGTCGGCCGCTACAAGGTCTCCGTCGAGCGCGGCGGCCAGGTTGCCGAAACCCGCGACAACGTCCAGGTGAACCTGGGCGGCGGTGTGGACGTCTCGTTTGCCGGCGCGGCCAGCGCCACGAGCGCCGAGGCGCAGAACCTCGAAGGCGTGCAGGTCACCGGCAACGTGCTGCCGGCCATCGACGTGTCGCAGGTCGACTCGCGCACCGTCCTCACCTCCGAACAGCTGCAGAAGCTGCCGCTCGCCCGCGACGTGACCGCTGCCGCCCTGCTGGCGCCGGGCGTCATCTCCGGCGACAGCCGCTACGGCAACGTCGCCTCGTTCGGCGGCTCCTCGGCGTCGGAAAACCAGTACTACATCAATGGCTACGCGGTCACCAACGCGCTCACCGGCCTGGGCTTCACCAGCCTGCCGTACGACGCGATCGACCAGCAGCAGATCTTCACCGGCGGCTACGGCGCCGAATACGGTCGTTCCACCGGCGGCGTGATCAACATCGTGACCAAGCGCGGCGGCAACACCTGGAAGGGTGGCGTCGGCATGTACTTCCAGCCGGCCGGCCTGCGTCAGAACCCGCGCAACATCTATCGCAAGAACGGCACGCTGTATCAGGAGCGGTCGGACAACAAGAGCACCGACACCCAGTACACCGGCTACATCAGCGGTCCGCTGATCGAGGACAAGCTGTTCCTGTTCGCTGCCGGCGATTTCACCCGTTCCAACAGCCGGAACACCAGCGTCGTCACCGCGCCGCAGAAGACGTACCAGGAGCAGAAGGCCACCAAGTGGCTGGCCAAGATCGACTGGAACATCACCGACAACCACCTGCTCGAACTGACCGGCTTCGGTGACAAGACCAACACCGAGCGCAGCGTGTACAAGTACAACTACGCCACCCATTCGCGCGGTGGGTACATCGGTACCGACAACCTCAAGAACTTCGACGCGGGTCCGGGTTCCGCGCCTGGCGGCGATGTGTACGTCGCCAAGTACACGGGCTACATCACGGACGACCTGACGATCAACGCCCTGTACGGCCACAGCAAGACCGTGCACGAGCGCAATCTCTCCTATGCATCCAACCCGAACTGCCCCTGGATCACGGACAACCGTTCGGTGAGCACGCCGATCGTCGGTTGCGGCCTCGTCAACGGCGCCGTGCTCGGCGACGGTGCTGAGGACAAGACCCACGGCTATCGCCTCGACGTCGAATACCGCATCGGCGACCACGACCTGCGCGTGGGTGTGGACAACCAGACCCTCGAGTCTTACGCCGGTAACGTCTACGAAGGCGGTTATCGCTGGGTGTACCAGGATGCCGGTACCGTTCCGAACCGCCCGGACATCGTGCCGCCCCCGGGCGCCGACTATTTCGTGGAAAAGCGTCTGTTCCAGACCGGCGCGGGCGTGAAGACCGAGCAGGAAGCGCAGTACATCGAAGACCACTGGCAGGTCACCGATCGCTGGATGGTGTACCTCGGCCTGCGTAACGAGCAGTTCAAGAACATCAACGGCGACGGCGCCACCTACGTGAAGCAGCGCCACCAGCTGGCCCCGCGCCTGGGCGCCACCTGGGACGTGTTCGGTGATTCCACGTTCAAGGTCTACGCGAACGCGGGCCGTTACCACCTCGCCATCCCGTCCAACGTCGCCATCCGCGGCGCTTCGGCCTCCACGTACTACAGCGAGTACTACTCGTACACGGGCGTGGGTCCGAACGGCGAGCCGACCGGCACTGCGCAGCTCGGCGCCCGCCGTTACCTCAACGGCGAAGACGGCACCCCGCTGGATCCGAAGACCGTGGCCGCGAAGGACATCAAGGCCTACTACCAGGACGAGTACATCCTCGGCTTCGACAAGGCGCTCAGCGAGAACTGGAGCTTCGGCGCCAAGGCCACGTACCGCAAGCTGAAGAGCTCGATCGACGACTTCTGCGATTCGCGTCCGTTCGAGTCCTACGCCGCGCGCAACGGCATCGACATCACCAACGCGTCGCTGCCGGGCTGCTACCTGTTCAACCCGGGCCAGTCGAACACCTTCCTCGTCGACGTGGGTGGCGGCCAGTACGTGCCGTTCAAGCTGACCAAGGATGACTTCACCTCGCCCGCAGGCGTGAAGTTCCCGGATCTGAAGCGCAGCTACTACTCGCTGGATCTCTACCTCGAGCACCATTTCGCGGACAGCTGGTACGGTCGCGTGGACTACACGTTCTCGCGCAGCTACGGCAACTCGGAAGGCCAGCTGAAGTCGGACATCGGCCAGCTCGATCCGTCGGTGACCCAGGACTGGGACGCTCCGGAAATCATGCAGTACACGAACGGCCCGCTGCCGAACGACCGCACCCATCAGCTGAAGGCGTACGGTTACTGGCAGGCGTCGCCGGAATGGCTGATCGGCGCCAACGTGGCCGTTGCCACCGGCCGTCCGAAGAACTGCATCGGCGTGGACCCGGTCGACGCGATCGACTACGGCGCGTCTTACTTCGAGTGCGGCCTGCAGCCGGCGCCGCGCGGTTCGAAGGGTCGTCTGCCGTACACCTGGAACCTCGACCTGAACGCCGAGTACCGCCCGATGTGGGCGGGCGAAAAGCAGCCGCTTGCCTTCACCGCCACGGTCTTCAACCTGGCCGGCAAGCAGCGCACGGTGGCGCAGGTGGACGTGGGCGAGACGGGTGCGATCAACGAAGACACCGGCATGCCGGTGAAGAGCATCAACTACGAGCGTCCGATCGCGTTCCAGAACCCGCGCTACTTCCGCTTCGGCGTGCGTTACGACTTCTCGCTCTAATCGGCGAGGACTACGGTGCGCCCGGACCAAGTATCCGGGCGCACCACGAGATCTCCCTGGAACTGGCCGGCGCGGAGCGCCGGCCTTTTTTCGTTGCAGCGATAACGGAGAAGATCGCGCTTGTAGGAGCCGCTGTAGCGGCGAGGCACTCTTGCGCGATATTCGCAATCTATCCTCGCCGCTATAGTGGCTCCTACAGGAGTGCCCGGAGTCTGCTTAGCTGAAGACCTTGTTGCCGCCGATCCAGGTCTCGATCACGTGCTGGGTTTCGTCCACCACCACGAAGTCCGCGCGATAGCCGGCAGCGATGTGGCCGTGCGTGGTGTCGAGGCCGAGGAAGGCGGCGGGATAGGTCGATGCCATGCGCGCGGCCTCGTCGTAAGCGACGCCGACCATGTGCACCGTGTTGCGCACCGCCGTGGCCATGTCCAGTGCGGAGCCGGCGATGGTGCCATCGGCCGTGCGAACGGCACCTTCGTGAACGGTGATGGTTTCGCCCTTCAGCACGAAGCTGGGGTTGTCCGAGCCGACCGGCGGCATGGCGTCCGTGACCAGCATCATTTTCTCGCGGGCCTTCGCCGCGATGGCGACGCGCAGCGACGCCGGATGCACGTGGTGGCCGTCGACGATGAGACCGCACCAGCTGCCACCGTCTTCCAGTGCGGCGCCGACCACGCCCGGCTCGCGGCTCGTGAACGGGGTCATGGCGTTGAACAGGTGGGTGAAGCCGCGCACGCCATTCGCGAGCGCGTTGCGCGTGGTGTCGTAATCGGCCGCCGTATGGCCGGCCGCGACGATCACGCCGTTCGACACGAGCTGCGCCAGCACCTCGGGCGAGGTGCGCTCCGGCGCGAGCGTGAGCAGGGTGACGCCGCCGTGCCGGCGCGCCACCATCGCGATGTCGTCGGCACCAGCGATGCGGAACTTCGCCGGATCGTGCACGCCTTTGCGCTCCGGCGCGATGAACGGGCCTTCGAGGTGGATACCGAGTACCCCGGGTACACCCTGTTCCACCGCGGCGTTGACCGCGTCGATGGCCTTCATCATGACGTCTGCATCGTCGCTGATCAGCGTGGGCAGGAAGCCCGTGGTGCCGAACCTCGCATGCGCCTCGCCGATGCGGCGGATGGTATCGACCGTGGGGGCATCGTTGAACAGCACGCCGCCACCGCCGTTGACCTGGCAATCGATGAAGCCGGGCAGGAGCGTGCGGCCGCCGAGGTCGTGGCGCTGCGCGGCGCGCACCCGCGGATCGGACGGCAGGGCGAGGCCGGTGATCGTGCCGCCGTCGACAAGCACGGCGAAACCGCCCTGGAATCCGTTGTCGGTGAGTACGCGGCCGTTGACGAGGGCGATGGTCATGTGTGGATATTCCTCTGTTTATTCCGTTCAAAAACCTGGCGCGCCAGCTCGCGGCATCCGCTCACGGCGTCGCGCGCAGGGCGCGCTCCTAAACCGTTTCCGTCACCTTGTTGAGGTGCGGCGGAACGTCCGGATCGAAGCCGCGCTTCAGTGCCAATGCGGCGGCGGCGCGGTAGAAACTCTGCACCGTGATGAGCGGCGCACTGATCGGCGCGGAAGCCACGAGGGGCAACATGCCTTCGCCCACGGCGCCCGGCGCGGCCACCCATACCTTGGCGCCGCGCTTGCGGAACTCGTCGGCGACCTCGAGCACGCCGGGCAGGGTGTCGTCGTTCTGTGCGAAGAAGAGCACGGGAAAATGCGGGCCTACCAGGGCCATCGGACCATGCTTCACTTCCGCCGAACTGAATGCCTCGGCATGCAGCCCGGAGGTTTCCTTGAACTTCAGCGCCGCCTCGAGCGCGCCCGCGAAGCCGAAGCCACGGCCGACGACGAAGAGGTTGTGGGCATCGACAAGGCCGTCGGTGAGTTCCGTCCAGTCCGCGTCCCAGCCTGTGCGAAGCTGCGCGGGCAGTGCGGCAAGCGCTTCGCCGATGGCCGCATTTCCGCTCCAGCGCGCGGCGATGTGCAGGATGGCCGCGAGCGCGCCGAGATAACTCTTCGTCGCGGCCACGCTCTTCTCGGGGCCGGCGTGCAGGGGTACCACCACGTCCGCGCAGGCGGCCAGCGGCGAGTCCACCACGTTCACCAGCGCCACCACGTACGCACCCGCCTGCTTCGCCGCTTCGGCATTGCGGACGATGTCGGGACTCTTGCCCGACTGCGACACCGCGATGTACAGCGCGCCGTCCATGCCCTGCTTTGCATGGTAGATCGAGGTGACCGACGGCGAGGCCGATGCGGTGACCACGCCCAGTTGCGTCTCGAACACGTATTTCGCGTACATCGCGGCATGGTCGGAGCTGCCGCGGGCGCAGGTGATCACCATGCGCGGCGGATGCGCGCGCAGGCGCTCGGCAAGAGCGCCGACCACGGCTTCGTTTTCGGAAAGCTGCCGCTCCACGACCCCGGCGGTCTCGTGCGCTTCGCGGAACATCAGGGTGTCTTGCGGAAGTTTCGTCATGGTGTGCTCGGAACCGTCAGTCGCTCTGCAGTTCCGCGACGAAATCGTAGATGTCGCCGCGGTACCAGGAGCAGGTGAATTCGACGATGCGGCCATCGTCGAGGAAGCTGCGCCGTTCGATGTTCAGGCCCGCGCTGCCGGCGCCGAGGCGAAGCAACCGCGTCTGCGCGGGACCGAGCACGACCGCGCGCAGGCGTTGCAGCGCGCGCAGGGGGCGGTTGCCGAGCTTGTCGAGGGCTTCGTAGAGGGAATCGACGACGAGGTTGGGGTCGGGCAGGAGGTCGAGCGGCACCGCGCTGCGTTCGATCGCCAGCGGCTCGTCGCCGGCATAGCGCAGCCGGTGGAGGCGGACGACCTGGGTGCCCGGCGAGAGATTCATCGCCATGGCTTCCTCGGGAGTGACCTCCCCGATGCCGCGCTCGAAGAATTCCGACCGCGGATTGAGGCCGCGGGCGCGCAGGTCTTCGGTGAAGCTGGTCATCCGCGAGAGCGGCTTCACGATGCGCTCGGACACGAACGTGCCGGCACCATGCCGCTGGGTCAGGAGCCCGTCCTCCACCAGACCACCGATGGCCTTGCGGACGGTGACGCGGGACAGGGTGAGGGCCCTGGCCAGGTCGCGTTCGCTCGGCAGGGCGTGGCCCACCTGCACCTCGCCGTTTTCGATGACGTTCCGGATGGCGCGACGCAGGCGCATGTACGCCAGCGGCTGCCGGGCGGCCGGGTCGTGCTGGAGGCGCTGGTATTCGGCGACGAGGGCGGATTCCATTCGGCGAACATACCAATCCACGACCACTGAGGCAAGCCGATGCAAGTGGTGGCATACCAGCGGTCCGTTCAAACAGTCGTTTGCACGATCTAAATTTCTCCGGAAACGTTTCCATTGCGTTTCCCGAGCGTGAGCGTGGCGTTTTCGGGACAGCGATTGGTACGGGGCTGGTACGTCGTGGTATGTCACTGGTACGATCCGGAGGCATCTTCCTCCGATCCCTCAAGAGGCCACTGTCGTGAGCGCTCCCCTCCTGCCGATCGAACCCTTCGATCTGGTCATTTTCGGCGGCACCGGCGATCTCGCCGTCCGCAAGCTGCTGCCCGCCATGTACCACCGCTTCGCCGACGGCCAGATCCAGGCCACCAGCCGCATCATCGGCGTGGCGCGCGAAGGCCTGGACGACGACGCCTACCGCCAGCAGGTGCGTTCGGCGGTCGAGAAGGCCGTGTCGCACATCGTGCCGGCCCAACTGGACGCCTTCATCCGCATGATCGGCTACCGCTCGCTCGACGCCCGCAAGGCCGACGGCTGGGAGGAGTTCGCGGCGCTGATGGCGGCCGAGCCGAGCCACATCCGTGTGTTCTACCTGTCGACCTCGCCGGACATCTTCACCGACATCTGCCAGCGCCTTGGCGGCCTCGGGCTCAACGGCGAGCGCTCCCGCGTGGTGCTCGAGAAGCCCATCGGCCGCGATCTCGAGAGCGCGAACGCGATCAACGACGCGGTGGCCCAGGTGTTCGGTGAGTCGCAGACCTACCGCATCGACCACTACCTCGGTAAGGAAACGGTGCAGAACCTGCTGGCGCTGCGCTTCGGCAACGCCCTGTTCGAACCGCTGTGGAACGCGCAGCACATCGACCACGTGCAGATTACCGTGGCCGAAACGGTCGGCGTCGGCCATCGCGCCGGCTACTACGACCGCGCCGGCGCGCTGCGCGACATGGTGCAGAACCACATCCTCCAGCTCCTGTGCATGCTTGCCATGGAGCCGCCGTCGTCCCTCGCGCCCGACGCCGTGCGCGACGAGAAACTCAAGGTGTTGCGCTCGCTGCGTCCCATCGACGGCGCGAACGCGGCCCAGCTCACCGTGCGCGGCCAGTACCGCGCCGGCGCGGCGGAAGGCCAGGGCGTTCCGGGTTACCTGGACGAACTGGGCAGCGACCAGTCCCGGACCGAAACCTTCGTCGCCCTCAAGGCGGAGATCGGCAACTGGCGCTGGGCGGGCGTGCCGTTCTATCTGCGTACCGGCAAGCGCCTGCCGAGCCGTGTGTCGGAAATCGTGGTGACGTTCCGCGCGCTGCCGCATTCCATCTTCGATCCCACCAGCGGTCCGCTGCTGCCCAACCGTCTCACGCTGCGCCTGCAGCCCGACGAGGGCGTGAAGCTGTGGCTGACCATCAAGCATCCGGGTCCGGGTGGCCTGCGCCTGCGCCACGTGCCGCTCGACATGAGCTTCGCGGCGGCGTTCGGTGTGCAGCAGCCCGATGCCTACGAGCGGCTCATCCTCGACGTCGTACGTGGCAACCCGACCCTGTTCATGCGCCGCGACGAGGTCGAGGCCGCATGGAACTGGGCCGGCCCCATCCTCGACGCCTGGGAAGCCAGCGGCGACACGCCGAAGCCGTACACCGCAGGCACCTGGGGTCCGAGCGCCGCCGTGGCGCTCATCGAACGCGATGGCCGAACCTGGGCCGAGGACGCCGCATGAACGCCAAGATCAACCGTCACGACTTCGCCGACCGCCTGACCCTCGCCGACATGCTCGCGCGGGACGTCGCCTCGAAACTGGATGCCGCGATCAAGGCGCGCGGCAAGGCCACCATCGCCGTGTCCGGCGGCGGCACGCCGAAGACGATGTTCGCCGTGCTGGCCGAGCAGGAAATCGACTGGTCGAAAGTGACCGTCACCCTGGTGGACGAACGCTGGGTGGACACCGACAGCGACCGCTCCAATGCGCGCATGGTGGCCGAGCACCTCTTCCACCACGAGTCGCACACCGCGAGTTTCGTGCCGCTCTTCGACCGTGCGCACAAAGACAACGTGGACGACGCACTGGACGACGTGGGCGCGCGCATCGACGCGCTCGGCATGCCGTTCGACGTGGTGTTGCTGGGCATGGGCGGCGACGGCCACACGGCGTCGTTCTTCCCGGGCGGCGACAACCTGGCCGCCGCGCTCGATCCGAACGGCAAGCGCACGGTGATCTCGATGCGCGCCGAAGGTGCCGGCGAGCCGCGCATCACGCTCACCCTTCCGCGCGTGCTCGATACGCGCGCGCTCTATCTGCATATCGAGGGCGATGACAAGAAGCGCGTGCTCGAACAGGCGGAGAAGGGCGGCGATTTCCCGATCGCGGCCGTGCTGAAGCAGGACCGCGTGCCGCTGGACGTCTACTGGGCTCCCTAAGCATGGCCATCCATCCCATCCTCGCCGAAGTCACGCAGCGCATCGTCGAACGCAGCCGAGCCTCGCGCGCCGCCTACCTCGCCAAGATCGACGCCGCGCGGGGCAATGGTGCGAAGCGCCACCACCTGTCCTGCGGCAACCTCGCACACGGCTTCGCCGCGTGCGCGGAAGGCGACAAGGATGCCCTGCGCAACGGGCAGGCGGCCAATATCGCGATCGTCACGTCGTACAACGACATGCTCTCGGCACACCAGCCGTACGAGCGCTATCCGGAGCTGATCCGCCGGACCGCGCGTGAACTCGGTTCCACCGCGCAGGTCGCGGGCGGCGTGCCGGCCATGTGCGACGGCGTGACCCAGGGTCGTCCGGGCATGGAGCTATCGCTCTTCTCGCGCGACCTGATCGCCATGGCCACCGCCGTGTCGCTGTCGCACGACATGTACGAAGGTGCGTTGTACCTCGGCATCTGCGACAAGATCGTGCCGGGCATGCTGATCGGTGCGTTGAGCTTCGGCCACCTGGCCGGCGCCTTCGTTCCCTCGGGGCCGATGCCGTCGGGTATCCCGAACGAAGAGAAGTCGAAGGTGCGCCAGGCATACGCGGCCGGCAAGGCGTCGCGCGCCGAACTGCTGGAAGCCGAAGCGCGTTCGTACCACGGCGCCGGCACGTGCACGTTCTACGGCACGGCCAACTCGAACCAGATGCTCATGGAGATCATGGGCCTGCATCTGCCGGGCGCGAGTTTCGAGGCACCCGATACACCGCTGCGCGACGCCCTCACGCGCGCCACGGTGGAACGCGTGCTCGCCATCGACACGCTTGGCGACCACTATCTTCCGCTGGGCCGCATCGTCGACGAGCGCGCCATCGTCAATGGCGTGGTGGGATTGCACGCCACCGGCGGTTCCACGAACCACCTGCTGCACCTCGTGGCCATCGCGCGGGCCGCCGGCGTGGAACTGCGCTGGGACGACTTCGATGCGCTCTCCGCGGTCGTGCCGCTGCTGGCGCGCGTGTATCCCAACGGCTACGCCGACGTGAACCACTTCCATGAAGCCGGCGGCATGGGCTTCCTGATCGACCAGTTGCTCGACGCCGGTCTGCTGCACGACGACGTGAACACGATCATGGGGCACGGGCTGCACCACTACCGCAAGGTTCCGTCGCTCGACGGAGACGCCCTGGTGTGGAAGCCGGTGTCGAAGGAAAGCGGCAATCGCGGCGTGCTGCGCTCGATCCACGAACCGTTCCGTCACGACGGCGGCCTGCGCATGCTCAAGGGCAACCTCGGCCGTGGTGTCATCAAGGTCTCGTCCGTGCCCGACGATCGCATGGTGATCGAGGCGCCGGCCATCGTGTTCGACGAGCAGGACGACGTGAAGGCGGCTTTCGATCGCGGCGAACTGAACTGCGATTTCGTCGCGGTCGTACGTTTCCAGGGGCCGCGCGCCCGCGGCATGCCGGAACTGCACAAACTCACGCCCACGCTCAGCCTGTTGCAGGATCGCGGACATCGGGTCGCGCTGGTGACGGACGGACGCATGTCCGGCGCATCCGGTCGCGTGCCCGCGGCCATCCACGTCACGCCGGAAGCGGAGGCGGGTGGTCCGATTGCCCGCGTGCGCACCGGTGACCTGGTTCGCGTCGACGCCGTGAACGGCACGATGGAAGTACTGGTTGCCGCCGACGAATGGCACGCGCGCACGCCCGAAGCCGCCGACCTTGCCGTGCACCACAGCGGCATGGGCCGCGAACTGTTCGCCATGTTCCGCCAGTCGGCCGTCACGGCCGACCTCGGTGCGGGCGTGTTCTGATCCACCGGAGTAGAGATGAGCAACGAAGCGAAGCAACAGCGTGTGGAATCGACCTTGCGCCTGGCGCCGGTCGTGCCGGTGGTGATCATCGAGGACGCCTCGAAAGCCGTGGGCATGGCCCGTGCGCTGGTCGCGGGCGGCGTGCCCGCGATCGAAGTGACGCTGCGGACACCTGCCGCGCTCGAGGCGGTGCGTGCCATCGCGGCGGAAGTGGAAGGCGCATTCGTCGGGGTGGGCACCGTGCTCACGGCGCGCGACCTGGAAAACGCGCACAAGGCCGGCGCCCAGTTCGCGGTGTCGCCCGGCAGCGCGCCACGGCTGCTCGATGCCGCCGACGATCACGACCTTCCCTTGCTGCCGGGCGCCGCCACGTCCAGCGAGGCCATGGCCCTGCTCGAGCGCGGTTATCGTTTCCAGAAGTTCTTCCCGGCCGTGCCGGCCGGCGGAACGAAGTTGCTTGGCGCCTGGGCCAGCCCGTTGCCGCAGATCCGTTTCTGTCCCACCGGCGGCATCAGCCTCGCGAACGCACCGGAGTTCCTCGCGTTGCCGAACGTCGTCTGCGTGGGCGGTTCGTGGCTCACGCCTGCCGACAAGCTGGCGGCGTCGGACTGGGCGGGTATCGAGGCATTGGCGCGCGAGGCGTCGCAGCTGGCCCGCCAACGGTAGGCGATGGGCTTTATGTGGGAGCCGCTTCAGCGGCGATGGGTTCTTGCGATGAGCTTGCCCGCTGCCGCGGGATCGCCGGCATAGCCGGCTCCCACAAGACCTGCCGGGGCCCGGAGCGCCATGCGATGATCTGTCGCCTTTCGTTCCCGCGGTCTCGATCATGACTTACATCTTTCTGGCGGTCGTCTTCAGCGTTGCCGTCTCGGTGCTGCTGAAGCTTGCCCGCAATCGCGGCATCGACATCGTGCGGGCCGTAGCCACGAACTATGTCGTGGCCGCCCTGCTCGCGGTGCTCTTGTTGGGCGCAACCCCACAAGCGGCGATCGAGGCGAAGGCCACCTGGACACCGCTCGTCCTGCTTGGCGTCCTGCTTCCCGCGATCTTCCTGATGCTGGCTCGTTCCGTCCGCAGCGCCGGCATCGTGCGCACCGATGTCGCCCAGCGCCTGTCGCTCTTCCTGTCGCTCGTGGCGGCTTTCGCATTCCTGGGCGACACGCTGACGGAAGCGAAGACGCTGGGCATCGCGCTAGCCTTTGCCGCGGTGCTCTGCGTGCTCTGGCGCAAGGAGCGCGGGACGATGGAGCGCGGCGGCTGGCTCGCGCCGCTGGCGGTGTTCGCCGGCTTCGGCGCCATCGACATTTGTTTCAAGCTGGTGGCGCAGGCGGGAGCGCCGTTCGCGAGCGCTCTGCTCGCCTCGTTCCTGATCGCGATGGTGCTGTGCTGGATCGCGGTGCTGGTGCGCGCAGCGATGCGGGCCGCGCCGGTCAACCTGCGCAGCCTGGGCTTCGGCGTGCTGCTGGGTGTCGCCAACTTCGCGAACATCCTTTTCTACGTGCGCGGCCACCAGGCCCTGCCGAACAATCCGTCCCTGGTTTTCGCTTCAATGAACGTCGGCGTGGTGGTGCTCGGTACGCTGGTGGGTGCGTTTGGCTTCAGGGAACGCCTGGCGGTGGTCAACTGGATCGGCATCGCGTTGGCGATCGGCGCGATCGGCGTCATGGCTTACGCCTAGCGCTTTGTGTGGGAGCCGCTTCAGCGGCGATGGGTGCTCGCGGCAAGCTTGCCCGCTGCCGCGGGATCGCCGGCACAGCCGGCTCCCACATTTAAGGTCGACTCTCACATTTTTTAAGGTCGACTCTCACATTTTTTAAGGCCGGCTCCCACATTTAAGGCCGGCTCCAACCATCAAAGCCGGGCTCCACAATGAGGTCAGGGCCGACGCGGCGCGGTCGAGCCGCGTACCACCAGGTCCGGGCTGAAGCCTTCGTTCTCGATCATCGGATCGTCCTCGTCGCGTTCGATTTCCGCGATGAGGCGCTGCGCCGCGTGGCGTCCGATCTCGCCGGTGTTCTGCCGCGCGGTGGTGAGCGCCGGCCAGGACTGCTTGGAAAAGGGGCTGTCCTCGAACCCCGCGATGGATAGCTCCCAGGGCACGTCGACGCCACCCGAGCGTGCCGCAGCGAGTACGCCCGCCGCGATCTCGTCGTTCGATCCGAAGATGGCAGTGGGCGGCTCCTTCAGCGCGAGCAGCTTGCGCGCACCCCGGAAGCCGTCGTCGAACGAGTAGTCGCCCTCCACCACCAGCCGCTTGTCCACGCCGATGCCGTATTCGCGAAGGGCGTCTTCGTAACCCTGGTAGCGCTCGGGGCTGGAACGATGTTCCTTGCCGCCCCAGAGGAAACCGATGCGGTGGTGGCCGAGCTGGATGAGGTGTTCGGTGATCGCATACGCCGCGTCGCGGTCGTCCACGAACACGCAGGGCCAGCCGTCTTTCGGGTCCTGCCGCGCGGAAATGATGCGCACGAAGGGCACGTTCTGTTCCGTGAGCGAGGCGAGGAGCCCGGGCTGTTCCGACATCGGCGGGCAGAGCACGAGGCCGGCGAGCCGGTTGCGGCGAACGAGGTCGCCCAGCTGCTCGGCGAGCTTCGGCGCGGACGAATCGCAGGGATGGATCTGCAGGCCGAAGCCACGCTCCCGGCAGACCGAGAGCACGCCGTTCTGCATGGCGATGACGTAGTGTGCGTTGGGATTGTCGTAGACGAGGCCAAGGGCATACGTACGGGCGCTGCGCAGGCTGCGCGCCGCCTGGTCGGGCTGGTAGTCCAGCGCGTCGATGGCGCGCTGCACCTTCTCGCGGGTACGCGCGTGCACCGACGGTTCGTGGTTGATGACGCGGGAGACGGTCTTCAGCGAAACGCCGGCCCGCTCGGCCACGTCCTTAATGGTAGGGCTACGCAATCTACGACCCTCGATAGCAAGACGGCCATCCTAGCGGATGGCCGTCACGGAGCGAAGAAAGGCGAATCAATCGCGAACGTGCTGTCCCACCCGGTGCCCGGCCGCGCCGTAGTACAGGATGTACAGGTAGCAGGGCACCATGAGGCAGAGGAACACGGCCTGGAAGTCGAAGTGCTGCTTCAGGTGCGCGAACAACACCGGAATGACGGCGCCGCCGGCGATACCCATGATCAGGAAGGCCGAACCGAACTCGGTCAGCCGTCCCAGCCCCTTGATGGCGAGCGGGAAGATGGCCGGCCACATCATGGCGTTGGCGAAACCCAGCGCGGCGACGAAGGCCACCGACACGTAGCCGCTCGTGACATAGGTGCCGAGCGAGAACACGACACCCAGGATCGCCGAGAAGGCGAGGTAGCGCTGCTGCGAGACGAAGCGCGGGATCAGCAGCAGGCCCGCCACGTAGCCCACGAGCATCGCGATCAGCGTGTACGAAGTGAAGTGACTGGTTTCGGCCGGCGACATGCCGAAGCCCTGTCCGTAGGTGCCGATCGCGTCGCCGGCCATCACCTCGACGCCGACGTACACGAACAGGCAGAGCACGCCCAGCCACAGGTGCGGGAAGCTGAAGAGGCTGCCCTTGCCGTGTCCGATGGCGCGCTCGGAGTTGTCGCTGGAAGGCTTGATCTCGGGCAGCGAGGAACGCACCACCCAGATGGCGAGCACCACGAGCAGGCCGGCCATCACCATGTAAGGCATGTGCACCTTGGCCGCGAAAGCCGCCAGCAGCGCGTCCTTCTCCGCCGGCGAGGCCGCCGCCGCGATCTGCTTGTCGAAGCTGCCGATGTTGCTCATCACCACCGCACCGAAGACGAACGGTGCGAGCGCACCGGCCACCTTGTTGCAGATGCCCATGAAGGCGATGCGCTGCGCGCCGCTCTCGATGGGGCCGAGGATGGAGATGTACGGATTGGACGCGGTCTGCAACAGCGAAAGGCCGGCGCCGATCACGAACAATCCGGTAAGCGCTCCGGGATACACGCGCATCGTGACGAACTGGCCGAACATCACAGCGCCGATCGCCATGACGAAGAGGCCGAGGCCCATGCCTTTCTTCATGCCCGTTTTCTTCAGGATGAAGGAGGAGGGCAGGGCGAGGAAGAAGTACGACAGGTAGAACGCCATCGGTACGAGGAAGGCGTTCACGTCGTCGAGGTTGAAGGCCAGCTTGACGAAGGTGATCAGTGGCCCGTTGAGCCACGTGACGAAGCCGAAGATGAAGAACAGGACACCGATGATGATCATCGGGACAAGGCTGGAATGGCGCGTCTCGTTGACCGCAGCCGTGGTGGACGACATGGATGCACCCCTCTCGCAGGGGCCGGACGCGCCCCGATCCGCCCCTTTATCGGCTTCCCTGCCCAACGTTGTCAATCATGGCGCTGCGCTGGTGGGTGACTCGTGGCAGGGGGTCACGCTCTCGATGTCGCGCCGCGTCAAGGCACCGTTCGGGAGCGTCGGACGCCAATTCTCGCCGTTACAAGGGCTTACGGGGCAAATACGTGAGCACCGACGGAAACGTTTCCTGTTGCGGCGCGTTATGGAATGTTGGCTGTCCTGACCATTTGTCCTGTTGACAACGTTGTCATCGCAAGCCAAGACTCGGCTCCATAACGGGGTTGTCACGATAGTTTCCAAGGGGTGGTACGTGGGGGAATCGGCCAAACAGCGGGAGATGCCGCGTGCGTCGCGAACGGGGGCGTTCCTGGCCGCCGACGTGGGTGGCACGCATGCCCGCATCGGCCTCGTTCGCCGCGCGGACGAGTCATCGGCCATCGACGTGCTCCGCTACGAGCGCTATGCCTGCGCCGAGTGGCCCAGCCTCACCGCGGTCCTGCAGGATTTCGTCGAACACCTGGACGGCCAGGTGGCCATCGAGCATTGCGCCGTGGCGAGTGCCGGTTACGTCGTTGGCGACGCCATCGTCAACGAGAACCTTCCCTGGCCGGTGTCGATCGGCGACATCCGCCGGACGCTCGGCCTTTCCGGGCTCGCCGTGGTCAACGACTTCGAAGCCGTGGCCTACGCTTGCCAGTTCCTCCAGCGCCATGAAACAGCGGCGATCATCGAGACGGATGCGGCGCCTGCGGAAGGCCCGATCCTCGTGATGGGCCCCGGTACCGGCCTCGGCTCGGCCGTCCTGCTGCCCGGCCGTCCGCACGCCACCGTGCTGCCCACCGAGGCGGGGCAGATCTCGCTTGCGCCGGGCAATGCGCGCGAGGTGGCCATCCTGGGCGAACTGGCCCGCGACCGCGACTACGTTTCCTACGAGACGGCCCTGTCCGGACCGGGCCTCGTCAATCTCTATCGAGCCATTTCCACGCTGCGCGGCACCGCCGCGACGCTGGCCGAACCCGCCGCCGTCACAGGCGCCGCCCTCGACGGCAGCGATGCCGCCGCGTCGGAAGCGCTGGACGTCTTCTGCGGGTTGCTGGGCAGCTTCGTCGGCGACCTTGCCATGCTCTACGGCGCACGCGGCGGCGTGTACCTGGCGGGAGGCATCCTTCCGCAGGTTCGCGAACGCCTGCTCGCCAGCAGCTTCGCCACCAGGTTCTTCAACAAGGGCGTCATGCGCGCCTTTCTCCAGCAAGTGCCGGTACGTCTGATGGACCACGGACAGTTGGGTGTGATCGGTGCCGCCGGTCTCTACCTGCACGGTTCGACCGCTCATTGAAGAGCGGGAAAGGAACGCAGGCTCAGTTCAAAAAAGCGGGCCGCAAGGCCCATCGTCGATACACATCCTCTGAGGGGAGGACACCATGTCGCATCGTAGAAACCTGCTGACGGCGAGCATCATCGCCGGACTCTGCTGTTTCACCGGAACCGTGGCCGCGCAGGACACGTCCGCACCGGCCAGGCCGCAGACCGCCCAGGAAAAGGAAGCCGCCGCCAAGGCGGCCCAGCTCGAGGGCATCACCGTCACCGGCATCCGGGCCAGCCTCGAGAAGTCGCTGGACACCAAGCGCAACGCCGACGCTGTGGTCGAGGCCGTCACCGCCGAGGACATCGGCAAGTTCCCGAACACCAACGTCGCCGAGGCGATGACGCAAATTCCCGGCGTCACCATCGATCGTCAGTTCGGCCAGGGTGACCGCGTCTCGATCGATGGCACCGATCCCAGCCTGAACCTCACGTTCCTCAACGGCCAGCCGATTTCGCAGACGCCGTGGCAGTACGGCGCGCAGCCGAACCGCGGCTTCGACTTCACCATGCTGGCCCCGGAAATCGTCGGCCGTCTCGAGGTCTACAAGTCGCCCGAGGCGCGCCTGCCGGAAGGCAGCCTCGGCGGTACGATCCTGCTGCACACGTTGCAGCCGCTCGACCTGCCCGCGAACACGATCCGTGGCTCGTTCGGTCTCAACTACAACGACCAGGGCACCGCGGGCACCCGTCCGAACGGCTCGGCGCTGTACAGCTGGAAGAACGACAGCAACACCTTCGGCGTGATCGGTTCGGTCCAGCACTACGAGGAAAAGATCGACCGCCAGGGCTTCGAGATCTTCAGCTACAGCCCGGTGTCGAAGTGGGCGTCGAGCCCGGCCGTGGCCGCAGGCATCGCGAACGGCACGCTCGATCCGAACGCGAAGGTGCCCGATGAAGTGAACTCGGCGTGGTTCCAGCAGAAGCGCAAGCGCGACACCGCGACGTTGGGCTTCCAGATCCACCCGACGAGCAACTGGGACATCGACATCAACAACCTGTTCGTCCGCGAGAACTTCGACAACTGGAACCAGTCGCTGTATCCGTTCACCGGCGCCACGCCGGGTAACGTCACCAGCTTCAACCAGGGCCCGAACGGCGTGGTCACCGGCGGCCATGTCTGCGGCAACGACTCCGTGGGTTGCCCCGCCATCGCGCAGGGCACGTTCGACAGCAACATCCGCAAGTCGGTGGTGCGCACCGTCGCCCATGACTTCAAGACCACCTTCCGTGGCGACGGCTGGAAGCTGGGCGGTGCCGCCGGCTACAGCAAGGCGGTGAACAACAACATCTCGCAGGCCGTGATGGAGCCGGTGTACGCCGGTGGCTACACCTGGGACATCAACAAGGGCTTCGCCTTCGACAATCCGGCGGCGGCGCGCGATCCGGCCAACTGGCACATGGGCGACGTGGACGGCCTCGGCGGCTGGCCGGGTAACTACGGCGACTATTCGGCCCGCGCGCGGGACACCTACGCGCAGCTCGACTTCTCGAAGTACTTCGATTCGTTCTTCAACGAACTGGCCTTCGGGTACCGCTGGAACCGCCACGAAGAAAGCATGCAGGCCCATGTCTACGGCGGCAACGCCCCGACCAACCTCGCCAACCTCGGCTTCGGCGGCTTTACCGACACGCTCGATGCGTTCGACGGTGCGCTCGACGGTTCGTCCAGCCATGTGATGCCGGACCGCAACGCGCAATACGCCTGGGTGCGCAACACCAACGGCGGCAGCGAGGACCCGGGTACGTACCTCAACGGTACCTACAAGCTGGTCGAGAAGACCAACGCCGCGTACCTGCAGGCCAACTTCGCAGGCGGCGATTTCCACGGCAACGTGGGCGTGCGCTACGTCGACACCAAGACCGACGGTACCGGCTTCAACTACAGCGGTGCTCCGGTGCTGCCGGCGCCCGCGGGTTCCTGGCAGACCTCGTCGAAGACCACGAAGAACTGGCTGCCCAGCCTGAACGTGGCCTACGACCTGGCCGAAGACGTGGTGCTGCGCCTGGCCGCCGCGAAGGTGATCGCGCGTCCGCCGTACAACATGCAGGTGAACAACCTGTTCCTTAACGACTCGGTGCTCACCGGCTCGGGTGGCAATCCGAACCTGAAGCCGTATGAATCGAAGAACTTCTCGCTTTCGGCGGAATGGTACTTCGCGCCGCAGTCGTACGTCGCGCTGACCGGCTTCTACAAGAAGATCCAGAACTACACCTTCGTCGACTCCGCGCCGGAAACGCAGTTCAACTCCGGCCTGTTCACCGATCCGACCACGTTCGCGCGCCAGGTCTCGCAGGGCCTCTGCACGCCGGACGGCTTCTGCACCTACAGCATCAGCCGCCCGCGCGACACCGGTTCGGGCAAGGTGCGCGGCGGCAGCCTGAGCTACCAGCAGGCATTCTGGGACACCGGCTTCGGCGTCACCGCGAACTACACGTACGCCAAGGGCACGCTCGATTCCGGCGGTTCGCTGCCATACAACTCGAAGAACTCGTACTCCATCAGCCCGTACTACGAGATGGGGCCGTTCAGTGCCCGCGTCACGTACAACTGGCGTGGCAAGTACCTCGCCGGCGGCTACATCGCCGGTGCGCCGCCGGCCACCACGGCCGATTACGGCGACCTCGGCGCCACGCTCGGCTGGAAGCTCAACCAGCAGGTGTCGTTCACGCTCGCAGGCATGAACCTCACCAACGAGAAGTACAAGCAATACCTCGGTATCACCGCGATGCCGGTGGCAAAGTACACCACCGGGCGCCGCTACATGGCTTCGGTGCATTTCGACCTCTGATAAAGCGTCACGGATGCGCGGCCAGGGACGGCCGCAAACGCAACCCTCGAAGCTCCATTCCCCTCGGGCCCGTCAATTCCTCGACCGGGCCCGTTTTTTTTTGATCAGCTTCCGATAACGCGCATGCGGCGCCTACGACAGACGGGAGATAGCGACCGGGTGGCAGGGATTCGTATTCTGGGTGCCGGGGCTCTTCATCCGGAGCTCGTCATTGCAAGGAGCGCATGACATGGTCCAGCCTGTCCAACAAAAAGGAACGCGGCTGCCTCCTCGTAGCCTCGAGTTACCGGAGCCAATCGTCGTCCAGGCGTCCGAGGGTACCCTGGTTCCTCCCGCGGCCTTGGGGGGTGTCGAAGTACGGTTGCCCCCGGAAGTAAATCTCGAGCCCGGCGACGCGCTGACGTTTCGGTTCGACAGCAAGGAGGGCACACCAGTGCCCGGATCCGAGAGCATCGTGTTCACCCCGGCGCAGATCGCGCCCTCGATGGGAAAGCACATTGAAGTGTCCTATGTCATCCGGAGAGGTGGCGTGGCCGTGGGATCCGCAAGGCTGTCGTTGTATGTCGCGCCGCTGCAGGACGAGGACGCCTTGTTGCCGCGTCCCGTCGTTCCACAGGCGGCGAGTGGAACGATCGATCTTGGTACCTTCGAGGGCGACGCGACCGCGGCGATATCGGCCTGGCCGTTCTTCGACGTCGGACAACGCCTGTCGATCCGCGTCCGCGGCACCACGGCCGACGGCTCGGCAGCCGATGAAGAAATCCTCGCGCGACTCACCGTCGACAGCGACAGGGACGGGGCGGAGGCGTCTCTGCCTCGCGACCTGCTGGTTGGACTCAAGGACGGATCGGATCTCGTCATCGAGGTACGGGTAGCATTCGACGCATCGGATATCGCAGCGCGCACGTTCCTCTTCCCCCGGGCAACCTACACGGTCGTGGCGGGCGAACTCCTTCCTCGGCCGTGGGTCGTGGAGGCGGTGCGCGATTTCATCGACCCCCTCACCGTGCCTGACGGCGCGACAGCCCGTGTCGCGGCGAACGCGGCGATCGGGCCGGGAAAGCTCGTTACGCTCGTCATGCATGGCACCACGCTCGACGGCGTGCCCGTGGGGCATGAGGCGTCGCAAGAGATCGACGCGGAAACTCCGTATCCACTCGACTTCGAGATTCCTGCGGAGAAGATCTTCGTGCTCACGGGCAGCCGGGCCGACTTCTACTACGTGGTGCAGACGACCCTGCGCGCGCGCCGTATCCGGCCAAGCGCGCGCCGGACGTCGGAGGTACGCACTTACGGAATCGTCAGCGTGGTGCCGTCGCTGCCGCCACCGATCGTCAATGAAGCCCAGGACGGATACCTCGACCCGGACCTCGTCGACGATCGGACCGGCGTGCAGGTAGACGTATGGAACACCGCGGCCGGTGATGTCGTCACCTTGAACTGGCAAGGTCCCGGGACAACCCCTTATTCCGACAGCCAGACGGCTTTCGCGGATCACGTCAGCTTCTTCGTGCCCAAGGACCCGAACGTCACGGGTAACGTCGGGGAAGTGGTGAGCCTTGACTATGTGCTGCGTTATGCAACGGGCGACAGCGGACGCTCGCATCCCCTGGTCCTGCGCATCGGGCGATCGGGGATATTCATCGACTTCGAGGATCAACCGAGCCGCACGATCACTGTTGGCGATGACGTTCCGCTTGCGGAGGGAGCGGTCCTCCTGAGGATGGCGCAGGGGACCGCGTTTATCGCGAAGGAAACGGAGGACTTTGGCGAGCACACGGAAGGCCAGGTCCTCGTGTTGCCAATGGTGTCCAGGGCAATCCTGGAGCTGGTATCGCCTGTGCGCATGGTGCAGTTCGGCGTAGGGGCCCTCGGCGGGAGCGTGTTCCGTCTGTTCGATGAGGACCACAACCTCGTGTACGAGGAAACCGAAGGGCGCACGGGCGCATGGGACTTCGTCTATCAATCGGACGTTCCCGTGGCGAGTATCCAGATCACCAGTGTCCTCGGCGCCACGCATATCGACCACATCCGGCTCGGAGGCAGCCCCGAACGACGGCTGCCTTCCCGCCTTGAAGCGTAGATCCCTTGATGGCGCGAAGCGCCACGACACCGTTACTTTTCGCCAATGCAAGGATCGCATGACATGAGCAACACCCGCGCCCAGCAACTGCCCGTTCCCGACGTTCCCCAGATTGTCACCGAGGGGTCGTTGCTCCCTCACGACGCCGCCGGTGGCGTCGACGTGAAGGTACCGCAAGGCGTGATGCTTCCTGGAGACCAGGTGACGGCTTTCTTCGGGGACTTCGCAAAACCTTTGACGGATGGGGAGGCGGCACATTTCGAGGCCGCCGAGATAGCCAGGTTCCTCGGGACGGATGTCTGCATCCGTTACACGATAGACCGGAGGGGTGAATGGTTCGAGTCCGAGCAGCTGTGCGTGCGCTTCGTGCACTATGACTACGGCGACCCCAGCTTACCGCCCCCTGTCGTGAACGAGTCGGAAGATGGAGGGACCATCGATCTCGAGGCCTTCGGCGGCGACGCAACCGCCGTCGTCGAGCCGTGGCCGTTCTACACGCCCGGGCAGTATCTATGGCTGACCGCGTCTGGGACGCGGCCGGATGGAAACCTCGATACCGTACACGTGATATCGGACTATGTACCGCCGATCACCGGGCCGATTCCTCGCGCGTTCCTGGAAAGCCTCGCTGATCGTTCGGACGTGGTGATCATTGCAGCCGTAACCTTCGATCAATCGGGAGAGCTAGGACGCCGGATCGACTTTCCCGCGACGGTATACCACCTGCTAAAGCGACCGCCCGATTTGTTCGCGCCGGTGGTTATGGAGGCGATCGACGGAATCCTGCTTCCTCCGAACGCATTGAGTGGCGTCGAGGTGGCACTCCCCGAGGGGGTGGAGCCGCAGTTCAACGACGTGGTGAGGGTCTGGTTCGACCGCCAGCTATGGATCATGGAGCCCGGAATGCGAAGCGTCCACTTCAGTCCAGCGCAGATCGCCCCGTCGATCGGAAGACGCATCGAGGTGTACTACGAATTCGACAGGGGGCATGCATACTACGAATCCCCCAGGCTCCAACTGTACTTCGCACCGCTGCAGGTCGGCGATTCCGTGTTGCCATCGCCCTTCGTCGCCGAGGCGGTGGACGGCGTGATCGATATGGGCGCGTTCGAGGGCGATGCGACGATAACGGTGCCTCGATGGCCGTTCTTCGATTATGAGCAGTTCATCTGGATCGACTTCCTGGGCACCACGGCGGGCGGTATGCCGGCCAAGGTGAATCTCGTCGCACGTCATGTCGGCGCCGGCGACAACGTCGGTGTCGTCGGACCACTCCCTCGCGTACTGCTGAGCGGGTTCCAGAATGGCTCGGAGGTGGTCGTCGACGTGCGGGCGGCCTTCGACAGTCCGGTCGACGACGCGCTTGCGTTCCAATTTCCGCTGGCAAGATACACGCTCATTATCGAAGGCGCCGCCCCGGAACTGGATGCGCCGTGGGTGGAGGAAGCGATGGGCGACTTCATCGATCCCGCAACCGTGCGCGAGGGCGCAACGGCCCGCGTGGCGGCGCACGAGGCGATTGTCGCGGGCACCCGCATCACGCTCGTGATGCACGGCGTCACGTCGGGCGGCCACCCGGTGGGACACGAAACATCGAAGGTGGTGGACGAAGGCACCTCGTTTCCACTCGACTTCCCGGTTCCGGGGGAAAAGATTTTCGCGCTGGCCGACAGCACGGCGGAGTTCTACTACGTGGTGGAGCCCGTGGATCCGGATGACGGACAGGCCCGCCCCGCCCGCTCGCACAAACTGGAGCAATCACAACCGCGCACGTATCGCATCGTCAGCATGGTACCGTCGCTGCCGCCGCCGGTCGTGGACGATGCCCCAGACGGCTACCTCGACCCGGACCTCGTCGATGACCAGCAAGGCGTGAGGGTGCGCGTCGAGAACGAGAGCATCGCCAATGGCGATGTGGTCGGCTTCATCTGGCGGGGCACGCGCATGACCCGGCCTTTTATCGATACGGTCACGGTCTTCGGCGGGAGCGCAACCTTCCTGGTGCCGAAGGATCCATACGTCGTCGGCAATGACGGGGGGGCTGCCAGCCTCGAATATGTCGCGTACTACGCCGATCGTGACGCCGCCCGATCGCATTCGTTGCTGTTGCAGATCGCGAGGGCGCACGAGCCCGCTCTGATCATCGATCTGGAGGATGTGGCCGAGCAGTACCTTAGCCAGGGCCAGACGCTCGCCCTCGGCGATGATGCCGTCGAACTCCATGTCGACGAAGGAGTGGTGGTGATCTTCGACACGGCCGCGGAGAGGCCGCCCTACTACGTGCGACGTGTCGCCCAGTTGAGCGGCGGCGGACGCGTTACGCTCACCCTGGCGAAGGCGGAAACCTGGTTCGAGCTGGGTTTCGAAGCGCTGAGGCAGGGAGGCGCCACGATTCATGCCTACGACAGCGAAGGGCAGCCGATCTTCGAGGAGCAGATTGACGAACCCGGTGCCCGCTGGGTTCGTTACGACGGAGCGGCGCCAGCCAAGCGGATCGTCATCGATGTCGACGATCTTGCCGTGTTCGACAATCTGCGCCTGGGATGAACCGGTACGACGCTCGTGGCGTAGCCCGTTCCAGCCGGCATGCCGCGCTCCGCAGCGAAGCGCGGCATGCCACAATCGGAGGCCCCCTATCCAAGCCAGGAGCCCTCGATGCGCCGAATCCTCCTCCTTGCCGCGGCCGCGGGTCTTACCGCATGCGCCAGTCAGCCGCGGCACGAAGCCGGTCCCGTCGATGAGACTCCGCTCTCCCTCATTCCCATGCCCGCGCAGCTTCAGCGCATGCCGGGCCACTTCCAGATCGAGGCGGCTACCACGATCGCGATCGCGCCCGGCGACGCACAGGCCAGGCGCGTGGCGTCGCAGTTGCAGGGATGGGTTCGCCAGGCTCGCGGGGTGACCCTCGCCATCGTGGAAGGCAAGGCCGCGCGCGGAAACATAAGCCTGCTGACACAGGCGGGCGTGAAGGGCCGGGAAGCCTATACCCTGGACGTTGGCACCGATGGCGTGCGTATCGCCGCGAACGACGAAACCGGCTTGTTCTACGGCGCGGTCACCTACTGGCAGCTCCTGACCGATCCCAATGCGCGCAACGGCGTGCCTGGCGTGCACATCGTCGACGCGCCACGATTCGAATGGCGCGGCCTGATGCTCGACTCCAGCCGGCACTTCCAGTCGGTGAGCGAGATCGAGCACCTGCTCGACCAGATGGCGATGCACAAGCTCAATACCTTCCACTGGCACCTCACCGACGACCAGGGCTGGCGCCTGCAGATCGAGAAATATCCGAAGCTCACGGAGGTGGGGGCGTGCCGCAAGGCGGTCGGCCCGGATGTCGCACTCACCGGCGGTGAGGACAAGCCCTACTGCGGCTTCTATACCCAGGACGAAGCGAAGCAGATCGTGGCCTATGCCGCCGAGCGGCACATTACGGTGGTGCCGGAGATCGAGATGCCGGGCCACGCGCAGGCCGCGGTGGCGTCCTATCCGAAGGTCGGCGCCGGCGGGAAGAAGCTCACGGTGTCCACGGACTGGGGCGTCAACACCGCGCTCTACAACGTCGACGATGGCACCTTCACCTTCCTGCAGGACGTGCTCGACGAGGTCATGGCCATCTTTCCGTCCACGTATATCCACGTAGGCGGCGATGAGGCCGCCAAGGACGAATGGGAGCGGTCGAAGACGGTGCAGGCGAAGATGAAGTCGCTCGGCATCGACGACGAGGAGAAGATGCAGGGGTGGTTCATCGCCCGCATCGGCGACTACCTCGACAAGCACGGACGCCGCCTCATCGGCTGGGACGAGATCCTCGACGGCAAGGTGCCTGCCAGCGCTACCGTCATGTCTTGGCGCGGCACCGAAGGTGCGATCAAGGCCGCCAACGCGGGCCACGACGTCGTGCTGGCGCCGTCGCCCACGCTCTATCTCGACCGCCTGCAATCCACCTTGCCGGACGAGCCGCCGGGCCGTCCGTCGGCGCAGACGTTGAAGACGATCTACGACTTCGATCCCGTGCCGTCCGCCATCGCTCCCGACAAGGCGGCGCATGTACTCGGTGCCGAGGTCACGCTGTTCGCCGAATACCTGCCGAACTGGTACCGCATCCAGCACGCTACTTTCCCCCGCCTTGCCGCGCTGGCCGAGCGCACATGGTCTCCCAAGGCCGACTGGAACAGCTTCGTCGCGCGCCTGCCCGTACAGATGTCGCGCTACCGCGCGGCAGGCATCGTGCCCTCCGACGGCGCGTTCGCCGTGGCCATTGCCGTGGAGCCCTCCGTCGACGGCAAGGCCAAGGTCACGCTGTCGAACCAGACGGGCTACGGCACCCTGCGCTACACCACCGACGGCACGGCGCCGACCTCGCAATCCACGGCGTATGCGGCCCCCTTCGAGGTACCGCTGCCCACCACCGTACGCGCGAATGCCTTCGATGGTGGCTTCGGTCTTGCGGGCCCGCGCGACCGCGAGATCGATGCGAAGTCCTTGCTGCGCCGTACCAGCGACGAACTCGACATGTGCGGCGACAAGCTGGTGCTCAGGCTGGAATCGCCCAACACGGTCGATGGCCGCCGTCCCGTCTACAAGGTGGACATCATGGACACCTGCTGGATGTGGAAGGGCGTGAAGCTCGACGGTCGTTACGGCATCGAGGTAACCGTCGACCGCCTGCCGTACAACTACGCGTTGTGGAAGGACACGAAGGGCATCGTCTCGCGCAAGTCGCGCACGGCCGCCGGTGAACTGGAAGTACGCCAGGACACCTGCGACGGACCGAAGCTGGCGAGCATTCCGCTGGCGAAGGCGAAGGACGGTCGCGCCACGCTCGAGGGCGTGCTGCCGAAGCGCGAAGGTACGCATGACCTCTGCTTCGTGATCACCGGCAAGCCGGGGCCGAAGCTCTGGGTGCTGGGCGACGTGCAGTTGCGCTGAGCGTGCGGCATCGAGCAACAGGGTGCATTTTGTGGGAGCCGCTTCAGCGGCGATGGGTGCTCGCGGCTGGCTTGCCCGCTGCCGCGGGATCGCCGGCATAGCCGGCTCCCACAGTGTTTTCTAGGCCGTGTGGATGCGCATGTCGGCTTTACGCTGCAAGGCAGAGCGCGCCTCGCGTTCCTCGTCGCCTTCCAGCGGCATCAGCGTCACGAACTTGCCGGCCACCATCGCCGCCAGCGGCACGCCGTCGCGGATGGCGATGCGGTTGCCGAGGGTGGCCGGCACCTTGGTGCCGGCGAAGACGGTGCCCACCAGGTTGAGCGGATCGGTACCGGCAATGCAGACGATCTCGCCGTCGTGCGCGCGGTGCCGGATCTGCCGCAGGGCCGGCAACGCTTCCGGCAGCGCGAACTGCTCGCCGACGAGTCCGTCGACGAAGCGGCCGCCGCGGATTTCGCCGCGCGCCTCCAGGCGGTGGTAGACGCGGCGCAGGTCGCGCCATGGCGGCAGCCACGCCGCTTCCCTTTCCAGGATGCGCCAGCTCACGACGCCGTAGCGGCGCAGGAGCGTACGCGCGATGTGCTCCAGCCCGTCGGCATCGTTACGCTGTTCGCTCGGCCGCCGCGCAAGCGACCACCGGCCGGCGTCCTCGATGCCGCTGAGCATGTGCCGGCGCGTGCGGCGGTGCCGGCTGCCGTTGCGCTTGGAAGCCGGCAGCAGCAAGGCACGTAGCCCCGCGAAACTGTCCGCGGTGACGCGTCCCGCCGCGACAAGTTCGCCGAGGGCATCTTCAAGTTCGGTGCGCAGCAGGCGCGTGGCGGACGCGAGTTCGTCGAAGAACGAAGCGCCGTCGTCGCGCAACGCATCGGCTACCGCCTGTGCGCGAGAGGACAGTGACACCTCGTCGCCCGCGGCGGGTGCCGCCGCGGACCATACGGCCAGCTGTCGCCGCGGCAGCAGCACGATCGGCGTGGAGCGCACTGGGCCGCCGCTGCCGGTGCCGAGGCGCAGGCGGCTCCATACGACACGCCCGGCCCGGCACAGGTCGTCGAGCCACCCGATGCCGTAATCGTTCACACGCGCCGGCAGCAGTTCCGATTCCCAGGCGCCGGCGGCGGCCTCGTAGCCCTCTAGTTGGCCGATCGCGCCCGCCAGCGCGTCAGGACCGGACACTTGGGTGGCGCGCGTCACATGCTGCCAGTCGAGCAGGAAGCGATAGAAGTCGCGCCGTGCGACGGGCTCGATCTCGCGACGCAGCCGCCCGATGGTGTAGCGATGGATGCGGGCGAGCAGGTGGCGCTCGCACCATTCCGTTTCCGCGGCGCCCGGAGAGAACGCGCCACGCATGACGTAGCCCTCGCTTTCCAGCGAGGCCAGCGCCACGTCGACGTCGCTCTGCGCCACACCGAGCGACGCGGCAAGCGTGGCGGACGGCACGGGACCCAGGCCGCCAAGGCGTCCGCGAACGATATCGATGAGGGCCGATTCCGCCGTCCACGCCTGCGCTTCGAATTCGGCCGGCGCCGCGATGGCAGGCGCCATCGGCAGGCCGGGCCGGATGGCCCGCCACGCAGGCAGCCTTTCGGCGGCCACCCACAACGGCGCCTCGCGGTCGCCGAGCAGGGTGGCGCGCGCATCGCCAGCGAGCGCGGCGAGCAGCTTCGCCCAGCCCGCGTTGTCGCGGACCTCGTCGAGCGTGATCGCGCCGAGCTGCACCAGCGCTTCGTGCATTTCGTCGGCGCTGCGCGCTTCGGGCCATGCCTCGCCGCGCACGGCATCGATGGCTTCCGCGTCCAGCCGACCGAGGTCGTCCGGGCTCTCCGCCTCGTTCCATCGGCGCGACTGCACGGCCTGGGTGCGGCGCTCTTCCAGCGGGGCATCGTCGAGGAAGGCGTACGGTGCCGCGTTCAATATCTCGGAAGCGAGGGGTGACGGTGTCGCGAGGTCGCGCGCCACCATCGCGATGGCGCCCGTCTCGAGGCCTCGCAACACGTCGAGCAAGCCTTCGCAGTCCATGGCCTCATGCAGGCAGTCGTCGAGCGTTTGCTTCACCAACGGATGGTCGGGCACCTCGCGCTCGCCCACGAGGTTCTCGGCGCAGGCCACCTGGTCGGGGAACACGGTGGCGAGCAGATCTTCGCTCTTCATGCGCTGCAATTGCGGCGCCACCTTCTTGCCGCCGTTGAAACGCGGCAGGGCCAGGGCCGTGGTGGCATTCCAGCGCCAGCGCACGCCGAACAGCGGCGCGTCCAGCAGGGCCTGCACGAGCACGTGCTCGGCGGAGTTCGAATGCAGGTAGCGGGCCACCTCGTCCAGCGGAAAGCTGTGGCTGGTGGAAAGCGAAAGCACGATCGCATCTTCCGTGGCCGCGGCCTGCAGTTCGAAATTGAACTTGCGACAGAAGCGCTTGCGCAGCGCCAACCCCCAGGCGCGGTTGATGCGGCTGCCGAAGGGCGTATGGATGATGAGCTGGGTGCCGCCGGACTCGTCGAAGAAGCGTTCCATCACCAGTGTTTCGCGCGTAGGCAGCGCCCCCAGCGCGGCACGGGCACGGAAGAGATAATCGACGATCTGTTCCGCGGCGGCCTTTACCAGCGAGACTTCATCCACCAGATAGGCCAGCGCCGCCTCGCGGCCACCCTCGTCGAAGGCGGCGGAGATCTCCGTGCGCAGGCGCGACACGCCCATCGACAGCTCGTTCGTGCGGCCGGGCGCCTCGCCCAGCCAGAAAGGGATGTTCGGCGGTGCGCCCTGCGCGTCTTCCACGCGCAGCCGCCCGGCTTCCACGCGCAGGATGCGGTAGGAGCGGTTGCCGAGCTGGAAGATGTCGCCGGCCAGGCTTTCCACCGCGAAGTCTTCGTTGACCGTACCGACGATGGTCGCCTGCGGCTCGAGCAGCACGTTGTAGTCGCCGGTGTCGGGAATGGTGCCGCCCGATGTCACGGCCGTGAGGCGCGCGCCGCGCCGTTCGCGCAGACGGCGGTTCACGGCGTCGCGATGGATGTACGACCCGCGCGGCCCCACGCGCGTGGTGAAGCCTTCGGCGAGCATGCGCACCGTTTCGTCGAAAGTCTCGCGCTTCAGGCGGCGGAAGGGGTATGCGCGCCGCACCAGGTCGAACAGTGCGTCCTCGTCCCACTCCTGGCAGGCCACCTCGGCCACGATCTGCTGCGCCAGCACGTCCAGCGGCGCTTCGGGAATGGTGAGCGTGTCGAGTTCGCCCCGGCGCACGCAGTCGAGCAGCGCCGCGCATTCCACGAGGTCGTCGCGCGAGGTCGGGAAGAGCCGCGCCTTCGGCGTACCGCCCACGGCGTGTCCCGCGCGGCCGGCGCGTTGCAGGAATGCCGCGATCGAACGCGGCGAGGCGATCTGGCACACCAGGTCGACGTCGCCGATGTCGATGCCCAGCTCCAGCGACGCGGTGGCCACCAGCACGCGCAGCTCGCCCCGCTTGAGGCGCTGCTCGGCGTCGAGCCGCTGCTCGCGCGAGAGGCTGCCGTGGTGCGCGGCGACGGCGTCGTTGCCCAGCCGTTCGGAAAGGTGCCGCGCCACGCGCTCGGCCATGCGCCGCGTGTTCACGAACACCAGCGTGGTGCGATGTTGCTCCACGAGGTTGCCGAGCCGGTTGTACACCA
>NZ_JBNDHZ010000040.1:0-40741 GCF_056755355.1 Luteibacter sp. HAY1-4A | reverse complement strand
CCGCGGCAGCGGGCCCGACTGCCGCAAGCCCCCATCGCCGCTGAAGCGGCCCCCACACGAAGCTTCTCATCCTGCGGCAGGACCCGGCGGGTGCGGCTCGGGCAACGCCAGGCGCTCGCCCGGGCGGGCGATGCGATAGCCGCGCGACACCAGCGTGTCGCCGTCGGCGGCGCTGCCGTAGTGGTACAGCGCCATGCGCAGGCGGAACTCCTCGTCGTACTCGCGCTCGAGGTCGTCCACACCGGTATGCGACGGGTTGCCGACCACCCCGCAATCGTGCGCGATGAGCTCGCCGTTCACGCCATGGACGGCCAGCACTTCGGGAATGGGCCGCGTATCGCCGGTGAAGACGAAGCTGCCGCGAAGCGCCAGGCCGTAAGACGTACCGTGCACGTGGTGCCGCGTCGGAAACAGGTTGAACCATTGCTCTTCGTGCCAGAAGCCGCGCGAGCACGGAATGAGATGGAAGGCCTCCCAGTAGTTCACGCCGCCCTCGGCGAGCGCACCGGGATAATCGGCCACCCGCGCCTGCAGCCACGGCAGCAGCGCGGCATGCAGGAAAACCTTCAGGCGCCCACGGCGTGCTTCGTCGAACCACGCGCGCAGGAAAAGGCCTTCCATGCCGGCCACGTGATCCATGTGCGCATGGGTGACATACAGCGCAGGTGGCAGGCTGCCATAGGCCGCCATGTAGCGGTGCAACGTTTCCGGTCCGCAATCGATCAGGAGCACCGGCTTGCCGTCGCGCTCGAGCACGGCGGACGAGGATCCGAGTTCGAGGGCCTGCGAAGAGCCGGCGCCGAGGAAATGCAGGTTCCAGCTCATGCGCGCAGGTTCCGTTCGTAGTGTTCGACCAGTGCGGGCCACCATTCGGCGTCGAAGGTGTCCCCCGCGGCATCCCGCGCGCCAAGCTTCACCAGCGACCGTTTCAGCCGGGCAAGGTTGGCATGGCGCCAACCTGCCGCCGGACGGCGCAGGCGCCCGCGGTCGAAGTCGATGAGGTAGGTGTCGTCACCGTTCACCAGGATGTTGTGGGCGTTGAGATCGGCATGCCACGCGCCCACCCGGTGGAACCGGGCGATGGTGGCACCCACCCTGCCCGCCAGCGCGGCGTTGAACGCACCGTCGGCGAGCCGCTCGGCCAGGGTGGCGGCATCGGGAATGAACGCCGTGATGAGATCGGCTGAATAACGGAGGCCCTGCCGCACGTACCGCGAAGCAATCGGTGCAGGCACCGGCAGTCCCTGCCGCGACAGTTCCGCCAGGAGGCGGAACTCGCGCGCGCTGCGGGTACGGTCGCCCCCCGTGAAGAGATAGCGGTCGCCGAAGATGCGCGCAACCATGCCGCCCCGGCGATAATGCCGAAGCACCGCTTCGCCCGCGGGCGTGTCGATGATCGCCACGCCGCCCCGGCCGCCCGGCTGCGAGCGCAATGCCCCCCGCTCGCGCCAGCGAAGGGGCGAGAACCAGTCGGCGTCGACTTGAGGTACACGGGCCGCGTCGAACAGAATCGTACCGCCCGCGCCCTGCTCCACTCGTTGCTCTGTCATTTGCCGGCCGCCTTCCGCGGCCTCACCCATCCGGTAACCCTTTCGTGCCCAGTCTACCAAGCCGCCCACTCCCGCCGGGAGACTCCAGCCTCTGCATCCTGCGCACCTCGGCCATCGGCGACGTCACCCATGTCGTCCCGCTGGTGCGTACCTTGCAGTCGCAGGTGCCGGAATCGCGGATCACCTGGATCGTCGGAAAGCTGGAACGGCGCCTGGTCGGCGACCTTCCGGGCGTCGAGTTCGTCACGTTCGACAAGGGCGCGGGCCGCGCCGGAATGAAGGCGGTGCGCGAGGCGCTTGCCGGGCGACGGTTCGATGCCCTCCTCCACATGCAGGTGGCCTTGCGCTCGAACCTCCTCAGCCTCGCCGTGAAGGCGGATCGAAGGATAGGCTACGACCGGGCGCGCTCGAAGGACTTGCATGGACTGTTCGTCAACGAGCGAATTCCGGCGCGCAGCGGCGACCACGTGCTGGACGCCATGGCCAGCTTCATCGAGCCGCTGGGGCTGAAGCAGACCGAAGTGCGCTGGGACATCCCCGTGCCCGGCGAGGCCCACGCATGGGCAGCCGAGCAACTCCCGGGCGACGCCCCCACGCTGCTGGTCAGCCCGATGTCCAGCCATACGGTGCGCAACTGGCGCGTGGAACGCTACGCGGCGTTGGTCGACCATGCCATGGCGCGCGGCATGCGCGTGGCCCTCGTGGGCGGCCCCTCGGCGGCGGAGCGCGGATTGGCCGACGCCATCCTGGCGGCCGTGCAGCAGGCACCGCTCGACCTCACCGGCAAGGACACGCTGAAGCGGTTCATGGCCCTGCTCGCCCGCAGTTCGATGATCCTCACGCCGGATTCCGGCCCGATGCACATGGCCAATGCGGCAGGCGTGAAGGTGCTGGGCCTGCACGCGGCGAGCAACCCGCACCGGTCCGGGCCCTACTCCGACCGCCGCTGGTGTGTCGACAAATACGACGAGGCGTCGCGGAAATTCCTGGGCAAGCCCGCCTCGGAGATCCCGTGGGGCACGAAGATCGAGAAGCCCGGCGTGATGGACCTCGTGCAGGTAGACGAGATGATCGACCGCTTCGAGGCGTGCGCGGCGCACTTGCAGCTGCGCTTGAACGGCTAAAAAAACTGTGGGGCCTGCTTCTCTGGGGCCCGCTTCTGTGGGGCCTGCTTCTGTGGGGCCTGCTTCTGTGGGAGCCGCTTCAGCGGCGATCCCGCGGCAGCGGGCAACCTCGCCGCGAGCACCCTTCGCCGCTGAAGCGGCTCCCACATGGTCAAGGCTGCGGAGTCAGGCCTGCGGGGCGCGGTAGTCCTGATAGGACTTCTCTTCGACAAGCGTCGAGCCCAGCTTCACGTTGATCTCACGCTTGATCGCCGCGCGCTCGTCGTTCTCGATGTACACGGAACGGGCGAGCTTGATGAACTCATCGTCGAACGCCTGCGCACGCTCCTTCATGCGGATATCGTCCTCGATATTCCACAGGCGCTGGTTCACCTCCTGCAGGCGGCGCGTTTCGTCGGCGATGTCCACTTTGGACGCCTCATCGTTGCCCCAGGTGGCCTCGAGCAGCTCGAGTTCGTTACGCACGTTGGCCAGCTTGGCCTCGTCCTTGATCTCCTGCAGCTTGATCCGCAGGATCGTGATCTTGTCGATCAGTTCGCCGTAGGAAACGGGGGTCTGGATGAGGCTCATGGCAATCTCCGGTCGGTCAGGCGCGGGAGGTTAGCAGCTTTGGACGCCAGGGATGCTAGAGCGAGACGGCGTCGAAGGTGTCCAGCAGGAGCACCACATTGAGACCCAACACCACCAGGGCCGCCACGACGGCGGCGACGGTGACCGGCACGCGGTTGCGGAACGGCCCCATGAGGTCGCTGCGGCTGGTGAACCAGACAAGCGCGATCATCGGGAACGGCAGCGCGATACTGAGGGCCACCTGGCTCATCACCAGCGCATGCGTGGCGTCCACGCCCGCGATGACGACCGCGAAACTGGGCAGCATCGTGACGGCCCTGCGCAGCCAGAGCGGAATGCGGAACGCCACGAATCCCTGCATGATCATCTGTCCGGCCATCGTGCCCACCACCGAACTGGAGAAGCCCGAGGCGACCAGCGACACGAGGAAGATCGTGGCCGCCGCCCCTCCGAGCAGCGGAACCAGGGTCTGGTACGCCGTTTCGATCTTGGCCACGTCCGGATGGCTGCCGTGGAACGCGCCCGCGGCCATGACCACCATGGCGAGGTTGATCAGGCCCGCCACCGAGAGCGCCAGCACCACTTCGAGGTTGGACAACCGGATGATGCGGCGGCGCTCGTCCGTCGTCTTCGGTCGCGCGCGGCGCTCGGTCAGGCCCGAGTGGAGGAACAGCGCATGCGGCATGACCGTCGCGCCGATGATGCCGACCGCGATGGCGATGGCCGCGCTGTCCGGCAGGTTGGGCACGAAGATCTGCTGTCCGAGGGACTGCCAGCCGACGGGCGCGATGAAGAGCTCCGCCAGGTAGGAAAGGCCCACCACGCCCACCATGGCGCCGATCGCCAGTTCAAGCCGCCGGTATCCTTTGCCTTCGAGCAGGAGCAGCCCATAGGTGACCACCGCCGTGATGCCCATGCCCACGAGCAGCGGCAGGTGGAACAGCAGCGCCAGGCCGATGGCCCCGCCGAGGAATTCGGCAAGGTCGGTGGCCATGGCGGCCAGTTCGCTCACCACCCACATCAGGTACACCAGCGGCTTGGGCAGGCGCTCGCGGCACAGTTCCGCGAGATTGCGGCCGGTAACGATGCCCAGCCGCGCGGAAAGGCTCTGGAAGAGCATGGCCACGAGGTTGGCCAGGACAACCACCCAGAGCAAGCCGTATCCGTAGCGCGCACCCGCCTGGATGTTCGTCGCGAAATTGCCGGGGTCGATATAGGCCACCGAAACGACGATGGCCGGACCCGCGAACGGCAACAGCGCGGAGAGGCCCTGCCGGCGCCCGTCGAGCACCTCGCGCATGGCCGGTTCTTCGTGCCGCTCCGGTGCCACTTTCTGGAGCATGCTCAAGTTCCCGTGGCGGCAGGAACGGCGCCACCTGCAGCCAACATACTACAGGCGCCGTGCGGGCTCAGCCCGCGTGTCGTCGGGGACCTCGGCGGGTGCCGCTTCGATCCGCACCGCGTGCTCGCTGGGTTGGATGGGCTTGCCTCGCGCATCGGCCACGCCGCGGGTCAGCTCCGCGCCCATCAGCACGATGATCGACGAGTAGTACGTCCAGGTAAGCAACACGATGAAGGCCCCTGCCGGTCCATAGGCGCCCCCGACGTTGGCGTACTGGATGTAGAGGCCGATGGCGTATTTGCCCGCGAGGAACAGCACGGTGGTGAGCACCGCGCCGATGAGCGCCTCGCTCCACGAGATGACCGCGTCGGGCAACACCTTGTACATCGCACCGAAGGCCGTGCCGAAGACCAGTACCGAGATGGCGTACTCGGCGACCTTCCACACCATGCCGTCGCCCCGGACCAGTGCCTGGATCAACGCGCTCACGATGAAGGAGATGATCATCATGAAGGCGATGCCGCCCAGCAGGGCGAAGGCGCGTGCCCGCGCACGCAACCATGCACCGACGGCTTCACCCGGCTTCGCCTTCACGCGCCAGACCCGATCAAGGGTGGCCTGCAACTGGGCGAACACCGCCGACGCACCGAAAAAGGTCACCACGATGCCGATGATGCCCGCCAGGTCGCCGAGTTTCGGGTGCGACTTCGCGCTCTCGATCACGACGTTCAGCGCCTGGGCCGCCTTCTCACCCACCACGCCCGCCAGAGCTTCCGAAAGCTCGCCCTGCCACGCCGGATGCAGCATGGACACGAGCCAGACCAAGAGGAGCAACAAGGGTGCGAACGAGAGCGCGGCGTAGAACGACAACGCAGCGGCGCGTGTCATGAGTTCGTCGTCGCTGAAGCCCTCGACGGCCGACACGATCGTCCGCTTGATGCCGCCAAACACGTTCATCGTTCCCATCCGTCCGATCGTTCCGATATGTTCCGCCGCTTTAGCGGATGCCCTCGTCGCGCTTGCGCAGCTTCTCCATCTTTTCCTCGCCCTTCTCGATCTTCTCGTCCCGCTCCTTGTGGACAGGCTGGTCGCCCTCCGCGACATAGTTGTTGTTCCGGTCGCCGGACTGCGGGCGATGCTCGCGCGATTTCTCGTTCATTAGTGACTCCTGTGTGCAGGAAACGTGCACCGGCAGCGGCCGACGCCCTCCCAGCGTCCACGTGGCCGATTCGCCATACCGTCGTGTCCGCGTCATGACGGCGCTCACATAACGACGGAGAGAAAGACCTCAAGTTTGTTCCAACGCTGCCGACTATGAGGACCACCCAAGGTAGGGACCCGGCCATGCCCATCCAACACGCCCGCCACGTCAACCTCCGCGCCGTCCTGACCCAACTCCAGCGCGAAGGGTTCTCCGGATACGACGAACAAGCCCAACATCTCGGTAACGTGTCGGGGCAACAACTGGCCGCCATGGACCAGGGCGCCGTCATCGATGCGGCGTTCGCCGCGCAGGTCGAATGGGCGCTCAACCGCCGCCGGGGCTGGATGGACGAACTGCACGGCGACGATCCGCTGGAAGCTTGAGACTGCATGCGTTCGCATACGCCACCTGCACGCGGGTTGCACGCGGCGTAGGACTCCCGCCGCTACCCGCCTGAACGCTTCCAACGCGTCTAGAAGGCACATTTTCGGCACCTTCACCCGCCGCGCCCATCATCTGTCCCTTGCGAAAGCCAAGGGAGCTTCCATGGACATGTCGGCGGAATGGGTGATCGCCTGGACGGATCTGATCCTGGATTCGGCCGCGCTCGACGAGGCCGCCCGACAGGGCGACCTTGACGAAGTGCGTTTCCGTGCGTGCTCCATCGCCGTGAGGGCAAAGCATTACGGCTTCGACGAGCTCTCGCACAGGGCCATTCAAGTGGTGGAACGGGTGGATGCGAAGGATGAATCGCTGGAGCCCGTGTGTTTGAAGTCGACGGAGCAGATCCTGCGCTTGGTGGATGCCATTACCAGGAATTCCAGGTCCCGCTGAGCCGATGCTTCCAACCAGCATAGGGCGCGACGCTCCTTCAAGCGGACGCCTAAGCGTGCGAAGCTCTGCCTGGCACGGCACGGGCTTCGGAGGAGACTCATGGGGATAGCGCGGGAGTGGAATCTCAGCTGGCAAACGCGGCTGGGGATCGTTTGTTGCGCAGCTGCCTATGTCTTGCTGACCAGGCCTTGGGATGAACCGACGACCTCGCGCGCCTTTGCCAGTTGCGCAGGTGCCTTGTCGTTCCTGATCCTTGCACTTCTCCCCAGGCGGACGCGTTTTTGGATGGCTATCGGTGCGGCGATCATCGTGCCAATCGCGGCCGGCATCATCGTCAATCTCTATCTGCAAAGGTAGAAACGCGTTGGTGCCCGGAGCGGGCTGAGTCGGCATAACCGAGAAAACCTCGCGAAACCCTCTCAACGCATGTGCCGTGAGGCACTCTATGCCCACTCACCGGCCTCCGTGAAAAGTCACTATAAGCCCGCACTAGGCGGGCTCTTCTGCAGACTGGATGAGAGGTGGGTTGCATTACCCACCCCCGGCAGAATGGGTAGTCCCCGCTCGCGCGGCTTAGGACCGGAACAGTTGACCGCGCAGCCCCTCAACGAACGCATTGGCTTCACCACGGACCCACGGCCAGCCCTTAGCAACATTCAAGTCCTGACCTGCTGTGTTCACAACCACGGTGGGCGAGCCCCAGATGAGCAGCGTGCCGAAGAAAATGGCGACCAGCCCGAAGATCACTGCGACCAGGTTTCCTGACCCAAGGCAGCTGACGCCAATGAGGAGCAAGAGGATGCCAACGAAGATTGAGCGGGAGATGTCGAGGCGAACGGAAGTGACATGCTGGAGTGGGATGTCCTGACGGGACCCTCCGCTCAACCAGCTCTTGGCGCGGTAGAACACCAGGCGCTTAGTGGTGACGGTGCCGAACGCATTTTCGATGAAGGTCTGTTCGGTGTTGGAGTTGGCTGTCGGGGTAATGTCGGTCATGTGTCGCTCCTTAGGGCCGAAAGTTGGAAGTAGTCCAACCCCACCTTATCGACACATGTTTCACATTCTTGAGCCTGACAATGGCTTTTTCATATTGACAGTTCCGCGACCGGCTATTCCAAAACTCGAGTTCACTTGAAGTGGCGTTCGACAATGAGGGCCTGGCAGCGCGCCGCAAGCGTCCAGGCCAACCACATGGGAATGGACAGCAGTCCGAGTAGTACGAACATACGAACCCCGCCCCAACCCCAGTCCCAGAGTGATCTGCCATTGCCGACCGCCACGGCTTCAGGAGTCACCTTGTAAACCACCGACGCAATCCACGCGAAAAGCAGAAAGGACATCGCGCCAAGGATCAGCAGCCATGTCGAGGGAAGATCGGAGAACGCGCGCTTCTTACCTGGGACATTGCCCCTGAGAGCGCTCGGCTTCGCCTGTGAGTTGGACTTGGAAGCGGGTAAAGTTGATCGGGGACGACGCATCGCCATGGAGGCTCCGAGGTTAGAGGGCGCCCGAGGGTGCCATCAAAGAGCCGAGATCGAAACACTGCAAGGAATGCCGTCGACGTCTGTGCTTTGGCACTTTCTCCGCGACGTGTTGGCCCATTCGTCCATTTTTTGCAAGGCGACCTCGTCCACGCGGAACGATCAAGCGGAAGTAGAAAATGCCGGACGTATGCCGAAGCAAACGGTGCGGTAAGCGCATATGCTTCTGACCCACACCGATGCCGTAACGGAAAACGCCCAGCAACCTTGCGGTGTCTGGGCGTTCAACGACTTGTATCAAGTGGCGGAGAGGGTGGGATTCGAACCCACGGTACGCTTACACGTACGCCTGATTTCGAGTCAGGTACATTCGACCACTCTGCCACCTCTCCGGGAACGGTCGACGGCAGGGTTTGAGCCCGGCCGGGCCCGCAATCATAGTGGGTCTTCCGTGCCGTGACAACAGGGTTTCGATGCGGCATCCTGCCGGGGCATCCGGCGCCCGTGGCGCCCTTCCCCATGCACTTTCCAAGGCGCACATGATCGAGTTCGGACACGGCACGCATACGGGGCTTCGCCGCACACGCAACGAGGACACCTATTACGCCGACGCCGGGCTCGGGCTGTTCCTGGTGGTGGACGGCATGGGTGGGCATCGCCACGGCGAAGTGGCCTCCGCCACGGCGCGAGACGGCGTGGTGGCCCAGGTGGCCGCCGGGCAGTCACTGGTGGACGCCATCCAGCGGGTGAACGAGGCCCTGATCGCGCGCTCCAGCGGGCTGTCGGAATCGCGGCCGATGGGCACCACCATCGCCGCCGTGCGGATCGCCGGGCGGCACTACGAGGCCGCCTGGGTCGGCGACAGCCGCATCTATCGATGGGACGGCGCGTTGCAGCGCCTTTCCCATGACCATTCGATCGTGGAGGCACTGGTCGAGACCGGCGAGCTCACCGAGCAGCAGGCGCGCATCCACCCGCAGCGCAGCGTGCTGACCCAGGCGCTGGGCATCACCTCGCCGGATCAGCTGCACATCGGGCTGGCGCGCGGCGAGCTCACGGACGGTGCGCGGCTGCTGCTGTGCACGGACGGCCTGACCGACGAAGTGGACGACCGACGCATCGGCGAGATCGTCGCGCGCACCGACATCGCGGCGCAGGAGTGCGTGGACCACCTGCTGCTGGAAGCACTTGGTGGCCAGGGGCGGGACAACATCACGGCGATCCTGCTGCGCGCCGCCGGGTAATACGCATCGATGCTTAGCGCGCCTTGCTGGTGAAATGAGGCCCTGAGGCCTCTTTGCCGGGCCAAATGCGTTTGTGACTACCAACGCACCCTGCGCTGGCAATCGCTAGAAAATTCAGAATTCCTCTATTCAAGGAAGATCCCGTGACGTCTATCGTTGCCCGTCATTAACGATGGACACGAACGATGAATGCAAGCCGGTATTCCGCCGAGCGCGGGTGGCCCGCTATCCTGACAGGCATACGAAGCCACCTTCGGCTGGAGTTCAACGGCGGATATCTCAGGATGCCGGGTTTTGGGAAGTCTTACCCAGCCGTCTCGGGACGCCTGACGCCAGATGGCTTCAGGTACTCCATTGACCGTCAGCGTCTGAGCAATGAAGGTCCCATCCCCGAAGGGGTTTACTGGGTGGCGCCCGCAGAACTGTGGTCAAACGCCTGGTATCGACCGGCGTCCCGATCCGCGTGGGGAAATCATCGCCTTAGCATCCACCCCTTCCCAGATACTGAAACCCATGGACGTGGCGGATTCTTCATCCATGGCGGCACCACACCTGGAAGCGCCGGATGCATCGATTTGTGGGCTCACATGGATCGATTTGCGAAAGACCTGAAGGAAAAGGTCAATGGCAGGGAAAACATCTATTGCATCCTGACAGTGGACTACAACTTGCCGCACCGATCATGAAGAAGCTGTCTGTTGCTTTGTTGACTCTCGGTATCGTCCTGGTCGTCGCCATCCTGAATGCCGAGGTCTATAGCGAGTATTTCGGTGACGGACCGCCATACTTCGGAAGAACGACGAATATGGACAAATGGAGCAACCCTCTGCCCCTTCTTGCGCTATTTGACGCAGCCGCTCTCGTCGGATGCTGGCTCGCGTGGCGCTGGGTGAATAAAAGCCGCCGTTGAACAGGGCACCCAGATGCGCACTCGCGTGGCCCCGATACGCGCCGGGGCCCCGCGGTGAGGTTCAGTGGACGGTTTCGGATTCCAGCCGGCGCCAGATGCTCTGGCCGCCCGCGGCCTTGTCGATGGCGTCGAGGCGTTGCGTGTGCAGCGCCAGTTCCTCGTCCGTGGCGCGCAGCACGATCGGGCGGCGGGTGATGACGATTTCGCCGAGCGCGTTCGCGCCGCGATCGTCGGCCGATGCGTCGAAGGCGAAGTCCAGGGCCACCTGCCCCGATGTCATGGCGATATAGACGTCCGCTAGCAGCTGGGCGTCGAGCAGGCCGCCGTGCAGGTCGCGATGCGTGTTGTCCACGCCGAGGCGCTTGCACAGCGCATCGAGACTGTTGCGCTGGCCGGGGTACATCGTGCGCGCCATCAACAGCGTGTCGAGCACGGTCGCATGGTCGGTGACCTGACCGTAATGCGCGCCCGCCAGTTTCAGCTCGGCGTTGATGAAGCCCACGTCGAACGCCGCGTTGTGGATAATGAGTTCCGCGCCACGGATGAAGTCGAGGAACTCGTCCACCTTGTCGCGGAAGAGCGGCTTGTCGAGCAGGAACTCGTCCTCGATGCCGGTGACCTGGCGCGCGCCTTCGTCGATGGCGCGTTCGGGATTGAGATAGGTGTGGAACGTGCGCCCGGTCGGACGGCGTCCGATCATTTCGACCGCGCCGATTTCGATGATGCGATGACCGAGGTGCGCTTCGAGGCCCGTGGTTTCCGTATCGAGCACGATCTGCCTCATGCCACCTTTCCTTTCGCCTTGTAGATGATGGCCTGGTCGCGCGCGGCGACGTCGACCCGCTCGTTCTCCACGTGGCCGTTGTGGCCCTTCACCCATTCCCAGGTGACGGTGTGTGCGGCGGCGGCGGCGTCCAGGCGGATCCAGAGGTCCTGGTTCTTCACCGGCTTCTTGTCGGCGGTTTTCCAGCCGTTGCGGCGCCACTTCGGCACCCATTCCTGCACGCCCTGCATCACGTACTTCGAGTCCGTCATCAGATGCACGTTGCAGCGGCGGGTGAGCGCTTCCAGCGCGGAGATGGCCGCCATCATTTCCATGCGGTTATTCGTGGTGTCGGCTTCGCCGCCGGAAAGCATCTTCTCGATGCCCTTCGCTCGGAGCAGCGCGGCCCAGCCACCGGGACCGGGATTGCCGAGGCAGGCGCCATCGGTGAACGCTTCAACGGTTTCTGTCATGACTTACTTCAGGTGATCGATTCGCGGGCGTTGCGACGCGCTCCGGAGGCCAGCGTCCCTGGAATGGGCGCGGGCACGGCAGCGGCACGGGGGCGCAAGGGTACCGCCGCCGGACGTTTTTTGCGCGCCACCAGCAGATAACCGCCGCCCACCAGCGATTCGCCGACGGCAGCACCGCCCGCGCGCGGCCAGGCACTGCCCAGCCGGCGCGGCATCGACAGTTCGAATTCGTCGCGCACCAGGCGCTGGCTCCACCACCAGGGCCAGGTGAGGCGCGGGCGGACGCCGCGGCTCTGTTTCGCCACCCACGGCGACCAGAGGCCCACGGGATGGATGCCGGTGATCGCCAGCATGCCGCCCGGCGCCAGCACGCGGATGGCCTCGTCCAGGAGGTTGTCCTGCCGGGCCGTGGTCTCGAGTGCATGGCGCAGGAGAACGACACCGAAGGCCTCGTCCGTGAACGGGAGCGCCTCCAGGCCACTCGCCCTGACATCGCCCCCCAGGGCCGCACCGGACACGCGGAGCGTGGCCCAGTGCCCAAGCAGCGGAATGGCGGGCGGCTCGCCTTGGGCGGCGGCGGTGAGGTGCAAGCCGTGCTCGCCCGTGCACCGCGCCAGCATTGGCGCGAGCACGCGCGTCTCATCCGCCAGGAGCTTGCCGACCTGCGGCGTGGCGTAAATGTCCGGGGTGAACTGGGCCATGGGCTAGCAGTCTACTGGGGTTGGACGGCTCGTAGATGGTTAATGAGATTCTAACGAGCGAGATATACCCGGCTGATATAGTCCGGCCGCCCCGCCCGGTTTGCACCCTTTCCCGGCGGCCATTCCTTGGGTGTTCGCGCCCTATCGACGTAACGGAGTCACCCCGATGCATTGGGTCCCCGTCGCGGCCTTGAGCGACAACTACATCTGGCTGGTCGCCGACGACGAGGGCAACGCCTTCGTCGTGGATCCCGGTGAAGCCGCCCCCGTCGAAGCTGCGCTGGCCAAGCGCGGCTGGCGGCTGACGGCCATCCTGCTGACGCACCACCACAACGACCACATCGGCGGCGTGTTCGATCTGGTGCGGGATCACGATGTCGAGGTGATCGCGCCCCTCGACACGCGCATCCCGTACAAGACCCAGATCGTCGCCGACGGCGACACGGTCACCCTGGATGCTCCCAAGGCGTCGTTCAAGGTCATCGGCGTGCCCGGCCACACCAGCACGCACATCGCCTACGCCGGCGAAGGCTTCCTGTTCTGCGGCGACACGCTCTTCAGCGTCGGCTGCGGCCGCCTCTTCGAGGGCACGCCGGAGCAGATGCTCGCCTCCCTCGACCGCTTCGCCGACCTTCCGCCCGACACGCTGGTGTGCTGCGCGCACGAATACACCGCGGCGAACATCCGCTTCGCGCTGAGTGTCGAGCCCGAAAATGTGAACCTGCACCGCCGTGCCGACGAAGTGGCCCGGCTTCGCGAGGAAGGCAAGCCAAGCGTTCCGACACGCCTCTCCGACGAGTACGCCAGCAACCCGTTCCTGCGTGTGGACAGCGATGCCATCGCCCACTGGGTCCGCGCCCGTGGCAATGAGCACGCCACGCGAGTGGAGCGCTTCGCCGCGTTGCGGCAGGCCAAGGACACGTTTACCGCATGAACGCATTTCACCGTCGTCTCCTGCCCACCCTGATTCCCCTCTTCCTGACCGCATGCGCGGGCAGCGTGCCCAAGCCGGTACCGCAACCGCCCGTCGCGACGGTCGCACCCGTGGCTCCGGTGGAGGACGTGGCGGTAGCGCCGAACTTGCTGCGACCGGCGCAACCCGCCGACTTCTGGTCGGGCATGCGCGACAGCTTCGCACTGCCCGGCTGCGACGCCGATCCACAGGTGCTCGCGTGGGCACGCGCTTATACGAAGCAACCGAACCGCTTCGAGCAGAATGTGAACGAAGTGCTCCCGCTGATCGTGTATGCACACAAGGCCGCGGTGAAGCACAACGTGGCAGGCGAATTCGCGCTGCTGCCGTGGGTGGAAAGCCAGTACCGCCATGTGCCGGCCCGCAAGAACCGCCCGGCGGGCATGTGGCAGATCATGCCGCAGACCGCCCGCACGCTGGGCCTGCGCGTGGACAAGAATTACGACGAACGGCTCGACATCGCGAAGTCCACCGACTCCGTCATGAACATGATGCGCCGCTACTACGACGACCTGGGCGATTGGCGCCTGGTAGACGTCGCGTACAACGCGGGCGAGTTCGGGCTGAAGAAGAAGCTCGACAAGCACGGTGGCCCCACGAGCGACGAGGGCCTTCCCGATGTACCGATGAAGGCCGGCACCAGGGAGCACCTGGTGAAGCTCATGGCCATCGCATGCATCGTGCGCGACCCCGCGCGCTTCAATGTGTCGCTGCCGAAGCGCGACACCGAAGACGCCCTGCAGGTCGTGCAGGTGTCCAGCCCGCAGTCGCTCGCACAGGCGGCGAAACAGTCGGGTTTGTCGATGGACGACCTGCGCGACTTCAACCCCGCGTACCGCACGGCCAAGGGCACGATCAGTTCGAGCCTGCTGTTACCGAAATCCGCGGCGGACCAGTACAAGCTCGGCCCGGTCGCGTCGGCCGATACACCCGATGCCGTCGCCGAGGTCGCCGACGAAGCGGTCGCCTCGCTGCCTGCCGCCGCCGCCGAGTCGCGTGACAAGGGCAAGGGCACGAGTAAGAACAAGGGCAGCATCGCCAAGGCGCCGAAGAAGTCCGCGAAGAGCGCCGCGCGCGACGAGTCGCAGATCGTCTTCCACAAGGTGAACAACGGCGAATCGCTGTGGTCGATCGCGCGCCGTCACCAGGTGAGCGTCGAACAGCTGATGAAGTGGAACGACCTGCGGACGCAGGCGGTGAAGCCGGGACAGGTGCTGAAGCTCTCCGCTTCCCGCTGATCGCGTAAACGGCCGGGCCGCACGCTCGTGCGGCCCGGTATCGCGGATGCCGGCGCTTAAAGCTGCACCACGTCCCACTGCACGTCGGGGTTCACGTCGGCGTCGTAATCGACACCCTTCGCCTCGAACCCGAACAGCTTGATGAAGTCGTGCTTGTAGCCGGCGTAGTCGGTGACCTGCCAGAGGTTTTCCGTGGTGACGGTGGGCCACAGCGCCTTGCATTCGCCCTGCACGTCGTCGCGAAGTTCCCAGTCGTCGAGGCGCAGGCGCCCTTCCGCATCGGTCTCCGCCGCCTTTCCGTCCGCGCGGTACAGGCGGTCGTGGAACAGACGGTTGATCTGCTCGATAGTGCCTTCGTGGATGCCCTTCGCCTTCATGATCTTGAACACCATGGAGACATAGAGCGGAATGACCGGGATGGCCGAGCTGGCCTGGGTGACCACCGACTTCATCACGCCCACGTAGGAACGCAGGCCCTTGGCGGCGTGACGCACGCCGAGCTCCTTTGCCGTGCGATCGAGGTGCTGCTTGGCCTGGCCGAGCGTGCCGTGCCAGTAGATGGGCCAGGTAATCTCGGTGCCCACGTAGCTATAGGCGATGGTGGTGGCGTTGTCCGCGAGCACGCCGGCTTCGCTCAGCGCGTCGATCCACAGCGCCCAGTCTTCGCCGCCCATGACGGTAACGGTGTCCTTGATCTCCTGCTCCGTCGCAGGCTCCACCGTGGCCTGCACCACGGCGTCCTTGTTCGTGTCGACGGACGACGCGGTGAACGTCTCGCCGATGGTCTTCAGTGCCGAACGAACCACTTCGCCGGTCTTCGGCAGTTTGCGCACGGGCGACGCCAGCGAATAGACGACGAGGTCGACCTTGCCGCCCATCTCGTTACGGATGATGTCGATGGCGCGGGCGCGCGTCTGGTCGGCGAAGGCATCGCCGTTGATCGAGCGGCTGAAGAGGCCACCCTCGCGCGCAAGCCTGTCGAAGGCGGCCGAGTTGTACCAGCCGGCCGTGCCCGTCTTCGTTTCGCTCGACGGCTTCTCGAAGAACACGCCGAGCGTGGCGGCACCGTGGCCGAAGGCGGCCGTGATGCGCGACGCAAGGCCATAACCCGTGGACGCGCCGATGACGAGCACGCTCTTCGGACCGTCGGCGAACGCGCCGCTGGCCTTGGTGATGGCGATCTGTTCTTCGACGTTCTTCGCGCAGCCCACCGGATGAGCGGTGGTGCAGATGAAGCCACGGACCTTGGGTTGGATGATCACGGATAGTTCCTTCGACGCGTCAAGGCCGCCATTGTAATCGCTGCGCCCTTCCATGCGCTTCCGCATGTTCCGGACCGCGCGAGTCGATACGGCGATTCGCTGGAAGGTTGCATCGCCGGCATGCGTCATTGCATGAATTGCGAACCGTGTCACCAATCGCGCACCTCTGTCCCCATTACCCCCGTTTGGGGGAGCAATAACCAAGGGGAGGCATGCGTTACTAATGGCTTATCGAATCCCCAATCGAGATGGACGCGGCCCTGTTTTATCGCACGGCGCTCCACGGTATTAATCCCCCAAAATGCCAAGAACAAAAATTCCCATAAGATCGGGATGCACACTCCTGCTGCTTTCGTTCGCCCAGTGGGCCTGGTCGATGGACGCCCATGGCATGGTCGACGACATGCTGCGCGAGGCAAACGCGCGGGTCGCCCGCGGCGAGCCTCCTGACGCCGTGGAGAAGTCCCTGCGCGAAGGTATGGAGCGCCAAGGTGTGGCGACACAGGGCGAACCACCGGCGTGGGACGTGTTCGCTCGGGCCCGGTGGCGCCAAGAGGAAGCGCCTCCGGCCGAAAAGCCGGATCCCAACCAGCACGTATCGGCGACTCCCCAGGCCTCATTCGTTACCAGCGTCAATCAGACAACCCAATAGCCGTGGTATGCGGGTCCATGGAAGGACCCTGATCAGCGGGAATTACCGATTTCCATTCACCCGGACAGGCCCCTGGATAGGGGTCAAGAAAGCCTATTGCCGATCGACAGGAAAATGCAGTGATACACGCCAATAAATCGACTTATTCCCTTGACCGCAGCGCTCTCATTTCCACATTAATGGGATTGGCGATAGTCGCTTTCATAATGCTGTGCCCGAACCTGGCACTGGCCCAGGACCTGGGATCCCTTACCACCAAGTCGAACAGCGCGGTGAACTGGATCAAGACCGCCGTGCACGCGATCCTCGTGGTGTCCGTGATCGGGTCCGGTGTCCTGGCCGCCTTCGGCCGCATGTCATGGGCCACGGTGGGACAGGTCATCATCGGTGCGGTAGTGGCCGGTCTGGCGACCGAGGTGGTCGACGCTCTCTATGGATCGGGGGGCTGATCGTGGCCGATCTCCGCAGCGACCCCCTCTTCGGCGGCCTGACCCGCCCGGCCACCCTGTTCGGCCTGCCCGTGGACGCGCTGATCTTCATCGTCGGCAGCAGCGCGGTGAGCTTCCTTGTCGCGAACCTGATCCAGCTCGACGTGACGTGGAAAATCGCCGCGCTGGGCATGGGCATCGTGCTTTACGGGCTCGCGCGACTGGTATGCGCACGCGATCCGCGTGCGTTCCGCTACCTCTCCCTGCAACTCACCACCAAGGCGACGCACAGGGACCGCGCCTACTGGCGCAGCGGTTCCTATGCCGCCCTGCCCACCCGCTCGCGGCGCTGAAGACATGTTGTCGCCGAAACAACCCCTGATGAACCAGTCGAAACCGCTGGCGGAGTACATTCCGTTCTCCTCGCATGTTTCGAAATACAACCTGCGCACGCAGGCCGGCGACACGCTGACGACCCTCAAGATCGCCGGCGTCGCCCACGAAGCGGCCGACGATGCCGACATCCAGGCTTGGCACGACGCCCTTACCGGGCTCATACGCAATGTGGCGAGCGAAGACATCGCGTTCTGGATGCATACGGTCCGGGAAGCGCGGAGCGACTACCCCGACGGCAGCTTCGGCGAGGATTTCGCCGGCCGTCTGAACGAGCGCTACCGGACCAGCCTGGGCGGCCTGGAGATGATGGTCAATTCGCACTACCTGACCATCGTCGTGCGCGCCAGGTCGGGCAAGTCGAACGTGCTGCGCTTCGGCCAGCGGCGAAACCATGAGGCGGCGCTGGAGAGCATCCACGAGAGCAACGAGCGCCTCGACGAGATCACGGACTCCATCATGGCGGGCCTCTCTCGCTACGGCGTGCGCCGCCTGGAACTGTACGAGCACAAGGGCGTGGTGTGTTCCGAGCCCCTGGAGCTGTTCGCGATGCTGCTGAACGGCGAATGGCAGCGCATTCCGGTGCCCAAGGGATCGGTGCGCTACGGCATGGTGAACAGCCGGGTCTCGTTCGGCGTCGACCAGATGGAGATCCGCGGCGCGACGCAGGTTCGCATCGGCGCCATGCTCGGCGCCGCGTCGTACCAGGTGGAGCGCACCGAGCCAGGGCACCTGAACATGCTGCTGACGGTGCCCTTCCCTTTCGTGCTGACGCAGTCGTTTGCCGTGTTCGGCAGGCAGAAGGCGTCGGAAGCGCTGCAAAAGCAGCAGCGCCTGCTGGTGAACGCGAACGATACCTCTGCCTCGCAGATCGGCGATATCGGACAGGCGCTCGACGACCTGACCGCCGGACGGGTCGTCTTCGGCGAGCACCACCTGAGCATGATGCTGCTCGGCGACACGCAAAAGGAATTGTCCGAACGCATCGCCATCAGCCGCGCCGTGCTCGGTGAGGCGGGCTTCCTCGTGGCGCGCGAAGACGAATGCATCGAAGCGGCGTTCTTCGCACAGCTGCCTGGCAACTTCCGCATGCGGCCGCGGCCGGCACCGATCAGTTCAAGCAACATCGTCGGATACACCGGTTTCCACAACTACCCCCATGGCCGTTTCGGCGGCAACCAGTGGGGGCCGGCGCTCACGTTGCTGAAGACCACCTCCGGCACGCCGTTCTACTTCAATTTTCACCTGCCGCCTTCATCGCGGCGCGGCGTCACCGAGAGCGACGCGGACGATCGCGTGGCCGGCCACACCTTGCTGCTGGGGCCTACGGGCGCGGGCAAGACGGTGATCCAGACGTTCATGCTAGCCCAGGCGGAGAAATACAAACCCACGGTTTTCACGTTCGACAAGGACCAGGGTCAGGCGATCTTCATCAAGGCCATGGGCGGCCAGTACTTCACGCTGAAGAATGGCGTACCGACGGGTTTCAATCCGTGCGCCATGGAAGACACCCCGGGCAACCGGGCCATGGTGATGCAGCTGGTCCGGCGCTGCATCAAGGGTGACGATCCGACCTTCCGTTTCTCGCCAAACCGGGAACGCGAGGTACAGGACGCCGTCAACGGCGTGTACGCCATGCCGTTCGAGGCGCGCCGCTTTTCGTCGATCCTGGAGTTCCTCGACCCCACCGATCCCGACGGCAACGCCGCGCGCTTCCGCAAATGGTGTGCGGGCGGATCGCTGGGCTGGCTGCTCGACAACCCCGTCGATCTCATCAACCTCGCCGATGGCCGCCACTTCGGCTACGACGTGACCGACTTCCTGGAGAACGACGAAACGCGCACGGTCACCGTAATGTACCTGTTCCATCGCATGGAGCAGCTGATCGACGGCCGCCGTTTCATCCTGAACATGGACGAGTTCTGGAAGATGCTGATGGACGAGTACTTCGAGAGCAAGGCGCTGGACGCGGTGAAGACCTACCGCAAGCGCAATGCGCTGGCCTTGTTCGGCACGCAAAGCCCCTCCGACGTGCTGCGTTCGCGTATCAGCAAGCAACTGATCGAACAATGCGTGACGCAGCTTTACCTGCCCAATGCGAAAGCGACCCGTGACGACTACGTCGACGGCTTCAAGCTGTCCGAACGCGAATACGACATCGTCCGCAAGGACATGGTCGAAGCCAACCTGCGCGGCTTCCTGTTCAAGCAAGGCCCCAATTCCACCGTCTGCGAATTGAACCTCCGCGGTTTCGATGACGAACTGGCCGTGCTGTCGGGAACCGCCGGCACGGTCGATCTCGCCGAGCGCGCCATCGCCCGCGCGGGCGCTCGGCCGGACGACTGGTTGCCCGTGTTCCACGCCATGCGCAGGGAACGCGGGTAATCGATACCCCACAGGAGATGACCATGAAATCCACGTCCTTCCACGTCCTGGCCTTCGGCCTGTTCCTTGTCGCCGGCCTGGTCGCCCCCGGTGCCAAGGCGCAATTCGTCGTGTCCACGCCTGATGCCGACACGGAACTCACCGCGGCGAATGCTTCGCTTGCCACGCAAGTCGTCATTGCCACGAAGACCGCCGCATCGGCCGCCGAAACGGTGGAAAGGCTCAACGACGTCAAGACCGCCATCGGTTCCGGCGCCACGCAGTTCGGCAACCTTTCGTTCCAGCCCGACGACAGCCTGCCCGGCGATGCGCGGGGCACGCTCAACCTGATGAACTCCAGCGGCGCGGCCAGCGACATGGCGCGTTCGATCCAGAAGGATAGCTCCAGCACGTCGCAGTCGTTCTTCTCCAAGGTGAACCCGTTCGCCAAGGGGACCATGTCCGCCGACCTCGACAGCGCGGCCAGTTCCATGGCCGCCAACGAGGACATCTACCAGAACGCCGTGCAGCATTCGGCGCGGCTGGACGCCTTGCGGCTGAAGATCGCGACGGCGATGAGCCTCAAGGACACGGCCGACCTGTCCGCGCGCATCCAGTTGGAAACGGCGGACATCACCAATGAGCTCGTGAAGACGCAGGCGCTGGAAAACATGGAAGAGCACGCGGACAAGGTGCGCGAAGTCCAGACCAAGCAAAAGATGTTCGGCCGCAACAGCAGGAGCTACTGACCCATGTTCCAGGCTGTTCCGGCGGACGGCGGCGGTGCTGCCGACAACACACGCGTGGCGCACTTTCTCCTCGACGGCATCGTCGACACGATCACGCAGTTCGCGCAGACCAACTCGCAGACATTGATCGAAGCCATCGCGCGCCCGGCCGCCGACATGATGGTGATCTATGTGCTGCTCTGGGGTGCCGGCATCGCCAGCGGCCAGATCCACGAGCCATTCGGCGACGGCATCCGGCGCATCCTGCGTATCGTCACCATCTCGTTGATCGGCCTCACCGCGAGCGACTACCAGGCGGTGATCGTGGAATTCTTCGTCCACGCGCCGGCGGAACTTGCCTCGACGATGGTCGCCCCGGGTTCCGGGGCGGCCGCCGGCGGAGGGGCGGCCACGCTCGCCGACATCCTCGACAACGCCCTCGCCCAGGGCCTGCAGATCGCCGGCAAGGCGTGGGATATGGCGGAAAGCCTGAGCATCTTCGACGGTGCCATCGGCTATTACCTCATCGCGATGATCCTTTACCTCGTCGTGGCGATCATCGTCGCCATCGCGACGGGGATCGTCTTCGTGACCTTCATTTCCCTGGCGCTACTCCTCGCCGTGGGGCCGTTCTTCATCCTGATGGCCATCTTCCAGACCACGCAGCGCTTCTTCGAGGCGTGGCTGGGCCAGGTGGTGAGCATGGCCATCCTTTTCCTCCTCGTCGCCTCGGCCGTGTCGCTGTGCTTCTCGGTCTTCGACAAGTTCGTCACCGCGCTACCTCAGGACAGCTGGGAAGACACGATCCTCAACATGGTGAAGGTACTGACTGCCGCCATCGCCATCATCACGGTGCTGTGGCAGACCCAGGTGATGGCCGCCGCGCTGGGCCAGGGCATCGCCATGTCGGCGCAACAGTTCGCCGGGCGCCTGGCCGGGTCCGGCAATCGAATCGCCAGCCGCCTCGGCGCCCCCTCGCTCGGCGGCGGACAAGGCGGCCGTGGCGGCCTTGGCAGCCAGTACGGCGCCGCCTCTCTCAATTCGCCGCTTTCCCGTGTCCAGGGACTGGCCAGGAAAACCTATTCCGGCGGCTGACGCATTCCACGAAGACAGCGAACACAGAGACCCACCCGATGCGATCACTCCTATGGATGGCCCTCCTCGCGGCCATGGCCACCGGCGTCACCGGCTGCGCCAGAAGCATGGACAAGCCCCCTCGCTGCTCCGGTAGCTACTACCCGCTGAACTCGCCCGACCACTACCTGGTGCCCGGCGGCAAGGATCCTTCCCGATGACCGACGCGTCCATCAAGGCTTTCGCCGAAGCTTCGAAATACTGGGAAACCGACGAAATCGCGCGGGCCCGCAAGAGCGAGCAGCGCGCATGGATGGTGGCCGCGGGCGGCATGGCCACCGGGCTCGTGGCCTGCGTGGCGGTGGCCCTGCTCACGCCGCTGAAGACAGTCGAACCCTTCGTGGTGCGCGTCGACAAGAACACCGGAGCGACGGACATCGTGACCCATCTCGACGAACAGACCGTGACCTTCAATGAAGCGATCGACAAGTACTTCCTTGCCCGCTATGTGAACTATCGCGAGGAATACTCCACGGCAATGGCATACCCCGATTACGAGGCGGTGTCGTTGATGTCGGCCCGCAACGTGGCAGACGCCTATACCGCCAAGATCAAGCCGGACAACCCGCAATCGCCCACCAAGGTGTACGGCACCGACGGAACCGTGGAGATCGCGGTCAACTCGATCGCCTTCCTTGGCAAGGGCGTCGCACAGGTGCGTTTCTCGCGCGTGGAGCGCTTCCCCAACGCCGCGCCGCGCGACACCAGCTGGATCGCGACGATCACTTATCGCTACATGAAAACCGCCGTCGACGCCAAGGCGCGTCTGGTCAATCCGGTGGGCTTCCAGGTGGACGATTACCGGCTGGATCCGGTCACGGTGGCAACGGGAAGCTGACGATGCGACGACTTGCCTGGGGGCTGATCGCCCTGTCCATGGCCACGGGAGTGGCCCACGCCGAAGCGCAGCCGAAGGACGGACGTTACGACGCCCGTATCAAGGACGTGCTGTACAACCCGGCCGATGTAGTGAAGGTGGTAGGCCACTACGGCTATTCCACCGATATCCAGTTCGCGCCCGGCGAAACGACGGAGAACATCGCGCTCGGCGATTCCGTGGCATGGGAGGTGGCCCCGGCCGCCAACCATCTTTTCGTCAAGCCCAGCGAAGACAACGCCGTCACCAACATGACCGTGGTCACCAACAAGCGTGTCTACCAGATTTCGCTGGACGCGAGCGACGTCCACGGCCGTTCCTCCGGCAGAAGCCACGACATGTACTTCCAGGTGCGTTACGTCTATCCGGACGACGACGCCCACGGCGCGGCCATGGCAAGCAAGCGCCAGGTGCAGCAGGCGTTCGCGAAACCGCCCGAAGCACGCAACTGGAATTACTACGGCTGTGGCGGGCGCGACATGCAGCCGTCCGAAGTGTTCGACGATGGCCGCTTCACCTATATGCGGTTCCCAGCGGCCCAGGAAATTCCCGCCATCTTCATCGTGGACAAGGAAGGCGACGAAAGCATCGTGAACGCCAGCATGCGCGGCGAGTATTACGTGGTGCAACGCACGGCCGCGCGTTTCGTGCTCCGTCGCGGCAAGTCCGTGGCCTGCATCCAGAACCGCAGCTACGACTATTACGGCGTGCCGTCGCAAACGGGCACCGCGTCGCCCGACGTAACCCGCACGGTGAAGGCAACGGCCGGCGGTGCCCCGGACGTTCCCGCCACGCCGTCCACCACGCCTACCACCCGATCCAACGGTAACGGGGCGCAGGGCCAGCCCTTGCCGCCCCCGCTCGGCCCGGGCGGATGGCCCATGCCCGACAACAAGCAAACGACAGGAGGCCACACGCGATGAGTATGCCCGGCGAACAGGTACCCACCGAGACCGAGCAGGGCCGTGGCATACCGCAGGTGGGCAAGAACCGTCGCGGCAATCGCTGGCTGGTACTGTTCCTCGTTGCGGCCGCCGTGGTGATGTTGATCTCGCTGGGCGTGCACAGGCTGCTCGGCAACCTGCGCGAGCGTAACGCGGGCAAGGAGGAGGCGAAGGCGGCGGCCACCGTGTTACCGACGATGACACGCGACGCGTTCGCCGCCAGGCATGTCGACAAGCCTCCCCTGCCTGCCACGGCGAGCGGCGGCGCGGCTGCCGCGCCGCCTCCACCGGCACAGTTGAGCGATGAGCAGCGAGCCGCGCTCGCCCTCGCCGCGCGCCGTCGCCGGGCACCGCTGCTGGCGACGGTGCACAAGCCAGGCCCCGCGGATGGTGCGCAGGGACTGGCGCTGGCGCAGCCCGGTGCGCCTGGCGCACCCGGCGCGGGCGGCTCCAGCCTCGGCAACGCGCTCACGGCAACGCGGGGCAACGGTGTGTCTGCGTCGCTGCTGGCGGATCCGCACCTCACCATCACGCAAGGTACGTTCCTCGATTGCGTACTGGTGACCGCGATCAACAGTCAGCAACCGGGCATGACGTCGTGCCTGCTAACGCGCGACATCTACTCCACGGATGGCGAGGTGCTTCTCCTCGAAAAGGGCTCTCGCGTCGTGGGCCAGTACCAGTCGGCCCAGTTGCGGCCGGGACTGGATCGCATCTTCGTGCTCTGGACACGCGTGGAAACGCCGCATGGCGTGATCGTGAACATCGACTCCCCTTCCACGGATGCGCTCGGCCGCTCGGGCCTGGACGGCGTGGTGAACAACCACTTCTGGGCCCGCTTCGGTGCCGCGCTTCTTGTTTCGTTCGTGAACGACCTCAGCCAGTACGAGTCGTCGAAGAATGAGAACGGTGGCAACACGCTCAACTTCGGCGCGTCGGCGGCGAGCGGTTCGAACGACGCGGTGTCCACCATCCTCCAGAACACCGTGAACATTCCGCCCACGCTCGACAAGGCCCAGGGTGGACACATCTCGATCTTCGTGGCACGCGACGTCGATTTCAGCGGCGTGTACGGACTTTCGGCGACCACGCCGCAGCCTTCGGAAGGAACGTGACATGAGCGTGCCCCTGAGGGACATCGATGTCGCGCCAAAGGCGGAGCCGGCACTTCCGTTCTCGGCGGTGGAAACCTATCTCGCGCCCCTGCGCCGGCTGCTGGCCGGCATGGTGACGGAGGTGGTGGTCAACCAGCCGGGCGAGGCCTGGACGGAAGGCAGCGGCGGTTGGACGCGGCACGAGATGCCGGAACTGACCTACGACCACCTGCGCATGCTGGCGAAGCTGATCGCCACGTCCACGCAGCAGACGATCTCCGAAACCGCGCCGGTCGTATCGGCCGCCCTGCCCTCCGGTGAACGCGTGCAGGCCATCGTGCCGCCTGCCGTGCGCCCGGGCACGGTCAGCCTGACGATCCGCAAGCCGTCGCAGCTGCGGCTCACGCTCGACGATTACGAACGCAGCGGCGCGTTCGAGAAGGTGACCGTGCATGGACACGGCAACCTCGCCGTGGAAGAGGAACTGCTCCGCCTGCTCCACGCAGGAAGCATCCGGGACTTCCTCGAACTTGCCGTGCGCTCGCACCAGAACATCGTCATTTCCGGCGCCACCGGTTCGGGCAAGACCACGATCATGAAGGCGCTGGTGGATCTCATACCGCCGCACGAGCGCCTCATCACCATCGAGGACACCCCCGAGCTGGAGATCCTGCACCAGCCCAACCACGTTCGCCTGTTCTATTCCAAGGACGGGCAAGGCGTGAGCAAGGCGACGCCGAAAACATTGCTGGAATCGTGCCTGCGCATGAAGCCGGACCGCATCCTGCTGGCCGAGCTGAGAAGCGACGAGGCGTTCTATTTCATGCGCAACGTGAACTCGGGGCATCCCGGGTCGATCACGTCGGTGCATGCCACCAGTCCGCAGCTGGCCATCGAGCAGCTGATGTTGCTGGTGAAGGAATCGGCGGGAGGCTCGCAGCTTGCCCGCGAAGACATCAAGCAGCTGTTGTTCATGCTGGTCGACATCGTCGTGCAGTTCAGCGTCGTGGACGGCCGCCGTCGCGTTACGGGAATTTATTATGAACCTCAACGCAAGCGCACCATCCTGGGTTAAGGCGGCAGTCGCTATCGGCCTGCTCGCCACCGCAGTGCCCGTGTGGATGTATGTCGCCGGCTATGTGTTCCTGCTGGTGCTCTTTCGCAATGTGCCGCAGGACGTGGGCCTGGGCACGTGGTTCGACTATTACGGCAGCTACGGCACCGCGACCGGTGTGAGGAAACCGCTGCTGATCGGCGCCGGTGCCGCCACCCTGGCCCTGCTCGCACCGCTCGCGCTTGCCTTCGTCAAGCCGCGCCAGTCGTTGCACGGCAGTGCGCGCTTCGCCCGGGCCTCCGACATGCGCAGGCATGGCTTGCTGACCAACCAGGGCGATGGCGTCATCCTCGGCCGCCAGGGCAATCGCTTCCTCACGGCCAGCCTGCAGCAGTTGCCGCACATCATGCTTGCGGCACCCACCGGATCGGGCAAGGGCGTGGGCATCGTCATCCCCAACCTGCTCAACTGGAACCACTCCGCGGTGGTCCTGGACATCAAGAAGGAGAACTGGACGCTCACCGCGGGTTTCCGCAAGGCCAACGGTCACGAGGTATACCTGTTCGACCCCGCCTCGCCGGAGCGGCACACCCACCGCTGGAACCCGCTCGCGTACATCCGCGACGACCCTGGCCTGATCGTCGACGACATCCAGAAGATCGGCAACATCATCTTTCCCGACGTACCCGGCACCGATCCCCTGTGGACGGCCAGCTGCCGCTCGCTCTTCCTTGGCCTGGTGCTGTACGTGTTCGAGACGGAGGGCAAGCCGCGCACGCTGGGCCAGGTGGCGCGCGAGGCGTTGCAAGGCAGCGACGAGAACCTCACCGCCCTCATCGAGCACCGCGAACGCAGCGACAAGCCGCTTTCCATCGTGTGTTCCAGTTCGCTGAAGGACTACATCAACACGGCGGACAACACGCGTACGTCGATCCGCAAAACCTTCACCTCGCGCTTCGAGCTGTTCCTCAATCCCATCCTCGACGCCGCCACCACCGAGAACGACTTCGATCTCCGCGCGCTTCGCGAGCGGCGCATCACCGTCTACATCGGCATCACGCCGGACAACCTCAGCCGCCTGGCGCCCCTGCTGAACCTCTTCTTCCAGCAGGTGGTGGACATCAATACCCGCGAGCTTCCCGAGCACAATCCGTCGCTCAAGTACCAATGCCTGCTCATCCTCGACGAGTTCCGTTCGTTGGGAAAACTGCAGATCGTGGTGGATGCCATCGCCTTCCTCCGCGGCTACGGCGTGCGCCTGCTGCCGATCTTCCAGTCGCCCAGCCAGGTGCGCGAGGTGTACGGCGAGGACGCTGCCAAGAACTTCTTCCAGAACCACGCCGTGCGCATCTGCTACACCCCGGCCGACATGGACGTGGCGACGGAGATCAGCCGCGAGATGGGCAACTTCACCGTCAACGTGAAGTCCACCTCCCGCAGCGGCGGCATGGGGCAACCGCGATCGCGCTCGGTGAACTTCAACGAACAGTCGCGCGCACTGATGCTTCCCCAGGAGGTCAAGAACATCACGCAGGACGAGGAACTGATCTTTGCGCGCGGATGCCCTCCGATCAAGGCGACGAAGATCCGCTGGTACCAGGAAGAAACCTTCAAGAGCCGCGTGATGCCGGTGCCGGATGTTCCCACCGCACCGTTGCCGGTGATCGAGGCCATCGTCTACCCGGATCCGATTTCCCACGACGACGACGCGCCGGATGACGACGAAGTGCATGTGTCGGAAGAAGAAGCCGGACTGATGGCGGACAACTTCTACGCGGAAATCACCGATATCGACGCCGAGCAGCCGGAGCTGTCCCGAACGGGGAATGTCGATGCCATCGACGAGTTCCAGGCAACACACGACGAGGCGGGCATGGGCGAAGCGCTTCATTTATCGGAATCTGCACGGGACGCAGTGTCGTCCTACCTGGGCGCGTTTACCGCCGATGAACGCATATCGGCCATAAGAAACCATCCCGCGCTCGAGCACGCATTCGCGCTGGAAGACACCATCGCGGCGGCGGCCGACGAACGACTGCCGCCCGATGCGTATCGACGATTCATGGAACGCATCCGCGACAACATTGCCGGCGACCTTGCCGCAGGCCGAACGCTGCCGTCCCTGACGAGCGTGGAAACCGCGATCGGCGGGAAATGAATGACCTCACCACCACCAGAGAGGTAATGACATGCGATGGTTAACCGATCTCATACCCGGTAAACGGAAGAAAAAAGAAAGGAACGCCGAGACGAACCAGACGGCCCCGTCTTCCTCCGACCGCGCTTCGCCGAATGGCAAGCGTAATACCTTGATTGCCACGTACGAAGACGGCTTGGTTGCTGCGATGTCATCGCTGGTGCCGCCGCCGATACCGGCATTGCAGCCGCTTCGTCGGCCGCAGGGAGCCCTCGATCGAGACTCTCTGTCGAAATTGAATGCCGGGCTCGCCAAGTTGACCCAAGCAGACCGTGACAAGTTGGCGGGAAAGAAGACCGCCGGTCCCACCTTGAGCACCGATGAAGCGACGCTCATGGTGGCTCAAGGCGCCCGGGCGTCCGACCGCCGTCAGCATGCATCCACGTCGCGCCTTGCGCATGCTGACGCGCTCGCGGTGCGGGAACAACAAGGCATGCGCACGGAAGCGTCCCGCCCGGTCACGCCACCAGGCCACGCAAACGCCGGACCCTACCGTCACGGTGGCGCCAGCCAGTCCGCCCCGAACGTCTCCAAGACAGTGCGTCCCTTGCCACCGCTACCCAACCGCAGCAAGAGCGGTGACGAGCAAAAGTCAGGTGTCGAGGTACCGCCCTTCTTCCGCAATCAACAGAAATTGCGGGAGCAGCGACGAATCCAACAAGAAAACAATCCTCCTGCCCACCCTCCGATGAGCGAAAAAGCCAGGGGCAAGCAACGGGCGATCGATCCGCCTTCGCGCAGTCCCTCGCTTTCAAGCACGAAAAGTCGTGGCAGCGACAGGAGCGGGCCGTCGCTCTGACGACCGCGCGTTAAACAGGTAATCACTATCGGAAGCCACGAACATGAAGACATTTTTCAGGCAGTTGGCGGCAGAGGTCAGCTCCGTCGACACCCGGCACGCAACAGGAACCAGTCGTCCGCGTAAGGCGAAGAAGGAGGACCCGACCCTGAATAGCCGCGAGAAGCTTGCGATCCGGCCGGACGCAAGCGCCATCAACGATGCACAAGCAGGAAAAGAAAGATGAAAAGTAAACTGAAGGGTATGAAAAAACAGGCGTCGAAATCGTTTACGAATTTGTCGAAGTCGATGACAAACGCCTCGAAGTCGCTAACCAATCTTCCAAAAAAGATGACCAAGGGATCAATCCCGAGGAACCAGGTGGAGGGTTCTTCGTCCGACCTGGGAAGATTAGGTGCACCATTCGACGCCCAAAGCGTGGCAAGCACGACCAGCACGTCAAGCCTTCCGTCCGTCGGCTCGACCGGCCCCGATCGACATCCCATGCGCGCTGAATCCCCTAGCGGATTGCGGATGGCGAGCGAACCCGGTGGCCCCTCTCGTTCTCCCTCTCCTTCTCCCAGTCTCGCCTCGGTCACATTCGCTCCCAACCCCGACCAGTCGGCGGTTCGCACCGCGAAGGAACTTAATGCAAAGGGGTCACTCCGCAGTAACCAAAAACTCGCGAGTTTCTTCGGTGAAAACGCAGCCAAAATCGAGAACGCCAAGGCAAGTGCGGCGTCGTCCGACTACGGTCAAGTCCCAGGAACGGCGAACAAACTGGCGCCTAAGGCGTCCGCTTCCACCGTGAGCTTGGCAAAAAAAGAATCCGGTTCCGGGAAGCTGTTGCGAAAGGCGCGCTCGTTTATCAGCGGGCAGGCCAGCGCGGACGTTCCACCCGTACCTCCGCTGCCGGAGAACCTGCGGAAACCCGCGGCGGGCGCGGATCGCGCCAACGACCGGGGAATGCTGGCGGGCAGTAAAAAAGGCCTGGACACGCGCGGAAGCGAGGCGATGCCCAGCGGAAACAAGGGACGCAAGACGGTGGCGAAGATCGGAAAGGGCAAAGGACGCGATCCAGGTCCATCGCAGGGCTGACCTGCACGAGGAAGTATCAAGCGTGTGAGGGTTCCACCGATCAACCCTCGGCCCGCAAGCTGGAAGTCCATCCAGCTTGCGGGTCGTTTCGGAAGTCTTACATCCGGTCCTGCGCGATCTTGATCTCGCCGCGGGCCTTCAGCGCCTCGACGTATTCGAGCGTGGCCGCCTGCGCCATCGCGTCCATCATCTGGCCGCGCAGTGCGTCGCGCTGCGCCTTCTCGACCTTCGCCGGATCGCCGTCGACGACTTTGTCCACGGCCACCAGGGCATAGGCACCGTTGTCCGTCTTCACCGTGGTCCAGCTCGGCTTGCCGTTCACCGGATGCGGCAGCGTGAAGGCCTGGCGCAGGATGGCCGGGGGCACGTCGGTCAGTGTGGCGAGCTTGCTGCGCTCAACGCCCGCAAGCGTGCGCACCGGCGCCTTCGCGAGTGCCGCCACGTCGCCACCCTTGGCGAGGTCCGCGACGATCTTGTCGGCATTCTGCTTTGCCAGCGTGTCGACGCGCTCGTCGAGGATGCGCTGGCGGATCGCGTCGGTGACCTCGGCAAGTGCCTTCGGCGCCGCCGGATTGTGCTTGGCGAGGTGCATGACCAACGCGTCCCCCTTGCCGATCTGCACCAGCGACGAGTTGTTGCCCTGCGCGAGTACGTCGTCTGCGAACGCGGCCGTCACGAACTTCGGATCGGCCGGAATGCCGGGGCCGCCGTCGCGGCCGAACAGCGGCGACGTCTTGATCTCGAGGCCGAGTTCCTTCGTCGCCGGCTCCAGCGAGCCAGGGTTGCGCTCCGCGAGGTCGGCGAGCTGGCCGGCGCGCTCGTTGTACAGGCGCTCGCCCTCGCTCTTCGCCCAGTCGGCGGCGAGCTGACTACGCACCTCGGCGAAGGGCTTGGCGTCGCCATCGCGGGCGTCGCGCAGCCAGATGATGTGGTAACCCTCTTCCGGCGACAGCACGGGTTCCTTCGTGATCTCGCCCTTCTTCATGCCGAACAACGCGGTGTCGAAGGCGGCGTTGGCCACGCCTTTCTCCAGCCAGCCGAGGTCGCCGCCGGTGCGCTTCGAACCGAAGTCATCGGAGTTCTCGGCGGCAAGCTTGGCGAAGTTCTCTGGCGTAGCTTCCGCGGCGATCTTCTTGGCTTTCTCCAGCGCGGCCTTCTGCTGTTCCGGCGTGGCGTTCTTCGGCACGTTCACCAGGATGTGCGAAGCCTCGCGCTGCTCCGGCTGTGCGTAGCGCTGCTTGAACTTGTCGTAGTACTCGCGAAGCTGCTCGTCGGTGGGTTCGCCCACCTTCAGGTCGGCCTGCTTCACTTCGAGGTATTGCACCGACACCTGTTCCGGCGTGGTGTAGTCGGCGATGTGCGACTTGTAGAACGCCTCGATCTCGCTGTCCGGCACGTTCGCATCGGTAAGCGAAGGGCGCGGCAGTGCGACGAAGCGGAGGTCACGCTGCTGCAAACGCAGGCGGAAGAAGCTATCGACGTCCGCGTCGCTGACCAGCGTGGTGCTTGAGATAGCCTGTGGGATGAGCTGGGTGGCGAGCGAGCTGCGCACGCGCTGCTCGTACATGCCCGGGCTCATGCCCTGCATGGCGAGCACGGCGCGATAGGTCTCCGGGCTGAACTGGCCGTTGACCTGGAAGCCGGGATCGCCGGCGATCGCGCTGCGCACGCTGGCGTCGGAAACGGCAAGGCCGAGGTCGGTGTTCGCCTGCTGCAACAGGGCCTGGCTGATCATGCCGTCGAGCACGCGCTGCTTGAGCTCCGGCTTCTCGAGGTCGGCCGCCGTGAACGGCGAGTTCGGATCCTGCGCGGCCTGCTGGCGAAGTTCATTGAGGCGCTGCTGCCAGTCCTGCTGCGAGATCTCGTGCTCGCCGACCTTCGCGACGTACGTGTCCACGTGGGAGACGAAGTACGACTCGATGCCGAAGAACGCGACGGCGAAAACCGAGACTCCGAGGACGATGGCGGCGGGCCAGCCATGGATCTTGTTACGCAGGGCTTGCAGCATGATGCGACTCGCGAAGGTTGCGCCGGCAAGTCCTTGCCGGCGGTAGATAAAACAAAGGCGCCACGCGGGCGCCTTTGCGGACCAATGGCGGAGTGGACGGGACTCGAACCCGCGACCTCCGGCGTGACAGGCCAGCATTCTAACCGACTGAACTACCACTCCACTTCCGTCTGGTGGGTGCTGAGGGGATCGAACCCCCGACCAGCGCCGTGTAAAGGCGACGCTCTACCGCTGAGCTAAGCACCCTCGACGGTAAGACCGTTTAGTTTACGTGATCCTTGAGCGCCTTGCCAGCCGTGAAGGCCGGGACCTTCGAGGCCGGGATCTTGATCTCTTCGTTCGTGCGCGGGTTGCGGCCGGTACGGGCTGCGCGGCTGCGCACCTTGAAGGTGCCGAAGCCAACGACGGCGACATCGTCACCCTTCTTCAGGGCGTCCTTGACGGCTTCGATGAGGCCCTGCAGGGCGCGGCCCGCATCGGCCTTCGACAGTTCGGCCTTTTCGGCGATGGCGTCGATAAGCTCGGATTTATTCATTACGTAACTCCCTTCAAAGGTAATTCGAATCGCCGGACGGCGATCCTTCACGAGAAGACGTCAGGCTGCGAACGCCACCTTTCGGCAACGAAAACGGCAACCCCGCGATCCAGGGCGCCCTTGCGGCGCGGCGATGGCGGTGTGGCCTTTATACCAGCGCCCCCCCACCATCGCAAGACAAGCAATACCAAGGCTTTCAGCACATGTGCATCGTCCGGGGAGGCTTGCGCGCAAGGCAAAAAACGATTATCGGCAAGGGTCGATGACAGAACGACGAAAGCGAAAAGGGCGCACTGGAGTGCGCCCTTGTTCGTATCGTGGAACGATGAAAGATCAATGCGTGAGCGACGGCGACGACTTGCCCTTGCCCCGCTTGCCCTGCGCGCGCGGCACTTCCACCGCGTTGCCGTTCTCGTCCGTCTTCTTGAGGCCCAGTGGCCGCTCGAGGGCGAGGTCGAGAACTTCGTCGATCCATTTCACCGGATGGATGTCGAGCGAGCTGGTGATGTTCTCCGGGATGTCCACAAGGTCCTTCTTGTTTTCGTCGGGGATGATCACCGTGGTGATGCCGCCACGATGCGCCGCGAGCAGCTTCTCCTTGAGCCCGCCGATCGGCAGCACGCGGCCGCGCAGCGTGATCTCGCCCGTCATGGCGACCTCGGAGCGCACCGGCACCTTCGTCAGCGCCGAGACGAGCGCCGTGCACATGGCGATACCCGCACTCGGACCGTCCTTCGGCGTGGCGCCCTCCGGCACGTGGATGTGGATGTCGAGCTTCTCGTGGAAGTCGGGCTCGATGCCCAGCGCAGCCGCCCTCGCCCGCACGACGCTGAGCGCCGCCTGGATCGATTCCTTCATGACGTCGCCGAGCTGGCCCGTGTGTACGAGGCGCCCCTTGCCCGGGACCACGGAGGCCTCGATGCTGAGGAGGTCGCCGCCCACCTGGGTCCAGGCAAGGCCCGTGACGAGGCCCACTTCGTTCTGCTGCTCCGCCCGGCCGAAGTCGAAGCGGCGCACGCCGAGGTAGTGGTCGAGGTTCTCGCCATCGACGCGCACGTGTCCCGGTGCCGCGACCTTGCCCTTGGCGGCCTTCGTCGCCTTGGCCGGTTTGGCCCTGGCCTTATCGGGCACGGTGCCGAGCGCCAGCTCCTTCACCACCTTGCGGCAGATCTTCGAGATCTCGCGTTCGAGGTTGCGCACGCCGGACTCGCGCGTGTAGTAACGCACGATGTCGCGCAGGGCGTCCTCGCCCACTTCCAGTTCTTCCGCCTTCAGGCCGTTGGCCTTCAGCTGCTTGGGCAGGAGGTACTTCTGCGCGATGTTGAGCTTTTCGTCTTCGGTGTAACCCGGGATGCGGATCACTTCCATGCGGTCGAGCAGCGGACCCGGAATGTTCAGCGAGTTCGCCGTGGCGATCCACATGACCTCCGAGAGATCGAGATCGACCTCCAGGTAATGGTCGTTGAACGCGTTGTTCTGCTCCGGATCGAGCACTTCGAGCAGCGCGGACGACGGATCGCCGCGGAAGTCCATCGACATCTTGTCGATCTCGTCGAGCACGAACAGCGGGTTCTTCGTGCCGACCTTGTTGAGGTTCTGCACGATGCGACCGGGCATGGAACCGATGTACGTGCGGCGATGGCCGCGGATCTCGGCTTCGTCGCGCACGCCACCCAGGCTCATGCGGACGAACTTGCGGTTCGTGGCCTTGGCGATGGATTGGCCGAGTGAGGTCTTGCCCACGCCGGGCGGACCGACGAGGCACAGGATCGGGCCCTTCATCGTGTTCACGCGCTGCTGGACGGCGAGGTATTCGAGGATGCGCTCCTTCACCTTCTCGAGGCCGAAGTGGTCGGCGTCCAACGTTTCCTGCGCAAGCGCGAGGTCCTTGCGCACCTTGCTGCGCTTCTTCCACGGCACGCCAACCACCCAGTCGAGGTAGTTGCGCACCACGGTGGCTTCCGCGGACATCGGCGACATCTGCTTCAGCTTGTTGAATTCCTGACGCGCCTTCGCGAGCACGGCCGGCGGCATGCCGGCGCCGTCGATCTTCTTCTGCAGTTCCTCGATCTCGTTCGCGCCCTCCTCGCCCTCACCCAGTTCCTTCTGGATGGCCTTCATCTGCTCGTTGAGGTAGTACTCGCGCTGGCTTTTCTCCATCTGCGACTTCACGCGGCCGCGGATGCGCTTCTCGACCTGCTGGAGGTCCATTTCGCCGTCGACGAGGCCAATGAGCAGTTCGAGGCGCTGGCCGACGTCGGCCGTCTCGAGCACGCGCTGCTTGTCGGCCATGCGCACGGAAAGGTGGGCGGCGATGGAATCGGCCAGGCGCGACGGATCGTCGATGCCGGAAAGGGTCGCAAGAATTTCCGGGGGAAGCTTGCGGCTCTGCTTCACCAGCTGCTCGAAGAGCGACACCAGCGAGCGCGAAACCACGTCCAGCTCGCGCTCGTTGTTGCTGTAGATGGGCTCGATGACCTTTGCGCGCCCGCTCATCATGCCGGCATCGTCTTCGAAGGCGTCGATCTGCACGCGCGACTGGCCCTCGACCAGCACCTTCACGGTGCCGTCCGGGAGCTTCAGCAGCTGCAGCACGCCCGCCAGGGTGCCTACGGAATGCAGGTCGCCGATGGCCGGATCGTCGATGTCGGGGCTCTTCTGCGCCACGAGCAGGATCTGCCGCTCGCCTTCCATCGCCCGCTCGAGCGCGCGCATGGATTTGTCGCGCCCGACGAACAACGGAATGACCATGTGCGGGTAGACGACGACGTCGCGCAAGGGCAGGACCGGCAACAGGTCGAGCTCGGCTCCACTCGTGGTTTGTCTGCGAATCTTCGCCATGTGATTGGGGTTTCCCTCAGGTGTGTGGGGCGCAGCTCGACACTGCGCCGGAGCCGCCATAGACGTCAAGTGGTGGTTCGCGAACGATCCATCAAGACCGCGCCGCGCAAAGAAAAACGGCCCCGGCGTCGTGGGACGCCGGGGCCGCCGGATTTACCTACGGACTAAGATCAGGCCGCGTCGCCGCCCTCGCCCGCGATCCGCTGTTGCTGCAGGTTGCCACGGTAGATGAGGTAGGGCTCGGCCTGGCCGTCGATCACGGCATCGTCGACCACCACCTTGCTGACGTGTTCCAGCGACGGCAGTTCGAACATCGTGTCGAGCAGCACCTGTTCGAGAATGGTGCGCAATCCGCGTGCGCCGGTCTTTCGCTTCAGCGCGCGACGGGCGATGGCGGACAGGGCCTCGGGCCGGAACTCCAGCTCGGCGCCTTCCATGTCGAACAGCTTGCGGAACTGCTTCGTGACGGCGTTCTTCGGCTCGGTGAGGATCTGCACCAGGGCAGCCTCGTCGAGTTCGTCGAGCGTGGCCACGACCGGCAGGCGGCCGACGAATTCCGGAATGAGACCGAAACGGACCAGGTCGGCCGGTTCCACTTCCGACAGCATCTTGCCGACGTTCTCGGTGCGCTCCTTCGAGCGGACCTCGGCGCCGAAGCCGATGCCGGTAGTCTCGGAACGCTGCTGGATCACCTTCTCCAGCCCGGCGAACGCGCCGCCGCAGATGAAGAGGATGTTCCGCGTGTCGACCTGCAGGAATTCCTGCTGCGGATGCTTGCGGCCACCCTGCGGCGGCACCGAGGCAAGCGTGCCCTCGATGAGCTTCAGCAGGGCCTGCTGCACGCCTTCGCCCGACACGTCGCGGGTGATCGACGGGTTCTCGCTCTTACGCGAGATCTTGTCGATTTCATCGATGTAGACGATGCCGCTCTGCGCCTTCTCGACGTCGTAGTCGCACTTCTGCAGGAGCTTCTGGATGATGTTCTCGACATCTTCACCCACGTAACCCGCTTCGGTGAGCGTGGTGGCGTCGGCGATCGTGAACGGCACGTTGAGCAGGCGCGCCAGCGTCTCGGCCAGCAGCGTCTTGCCCGAACCGGTCGGACCGATCAGGAGGATGTTCGACTTGCCGAGTTCGACGTCGTCGTTCTTCTGGCGCGATTCCATGCGCTTGTAATGGTTGTACACGGCCACCGACAGCGCCTTCTTGGCGCGCGTCTGTCCAACCACGTACTGGTCGAGCGCCTCCATGATCTCGCGCGGCTTCGGAAGCTGAGTACGGCCGGAGGCCGCCTTTTCTTCCAGTTCCTCGCGGATGATGTCGTTGCACAGCTCGACGCATTCGTCGCAGATGAACACGCTGGGGCCAGCGATCAGCTTGCGAACCTCGTGCTGGCTCTTGCCGCAGAAAGAGCAGTAAAGAATCTTGCCGCCGTCGTTGGAACGGCTCTGCCGCTCGTCGCTCATGCTTTGGGCCCTACTGAGAATCCAGGTGCGCTTTGAGAATAGCACAGCACTCCGCCCCCGGAAGGAGGGGCGAAGTGCCGGTTTTCACAAGCGAAAAAGTACAATCAAGCTGAACGGACGGTATCGACCGTACGCTTGTCGAGCACCGAGTCGATCAGTCCGTAAGCCTGGGCTTCCGCCCCGCTCATGAAGCGGTCGCGCTCGGTATCGCGGGCGATCTCTTCCACCGTCTTGCCGCTGTGGCGGGCGAGGATCGCGTTCAGGCGCTCGCGCATCGTCAGGATCTCACGGGCGTGGATCTCGATGTCGGTCGCCTGGCCGGAGATGCCGCCGGCCCACGGCTGGTGGATCATGATGCGCGAATGCGGCAGGGAGTACCGCTTGCCCGCTGCACCCGCCGCCAGCAGCAGGGCGCCCATCGAGGCGGCCTGGCCGATGCACATGGTGCTGACATCCGGCTTCACGAACTGCATCGTGTCGTAGATCGCCATGCCCGCGGTGACCGAGCCGCCGGGGCTGTTGATGTACAGGCTGATGTCCTTGTCCGGATTTTCCGACTCCAGGAACAGCAGCTGGGCCACGATGACGTTGGCCATGTAGTCGTCGACCGGACCGACCGCGAAGATCACGCGCTCCTTGAGGAGGCGCGAATAGATGTCGTACGAACGCTCGCCGCGCGAGGTCTGCTCGACGACGATGGGCACCAGGTTGAGGTTCTGGATCGGAGCCATGGACATGCGGTCTCTCCTACGTGTGGGGCCCGGGGTTACGACGACCGACGCCCTCAGGCGCCGATCGGCCGCATTACCTCGTCGAAGCTCAGTTCCTGGTCGGTGGTCTTGGCGTTGTCCGCCACCCACTCGGCCACCTGGTCTTCCATGACGCGGTTCTGCAGTCCCGACATCAGTTGGGGGTCGCCGTTGTACAGTTCAATGACCTTTTCCGGCTCTTCGTAGGTCGAAGCGATGGCGGCCAGCATGTCGCTCAGACGCTTGCGATCGAGGCGGAGTTCGTTCTTGCGCGCGATCTCACCCATCAGGAGAGCGGCGATGACGCGCTTGCGGGCGAACGGCAGGGCCTCGGCCACCATTTCCGGGCTGGGCTCCTGGCCACGCGGCAGGTTGCCGGAAGCCAGGCTGCGCGCCTCGGCGTTGGCCATCAGGTCCGGTACGTCGAGGTCCGGATGCGCGCCAGCCAGCTTCTCGGCCACTTCCGACTTGAGGCGGGCCATGAGCGTGGCCTTGAGCTCGCGCTCGAGGTTGGCGCGGACTTCCTTGCGGAAGGTGTCGATGTCGCCGTCGGCCACGCCGAACATCTTCACGAAGTCGGCGTCCACGGCCGGGAGGTTCGGCTCCTGTACCTTCACGATCTTGAAGGTGACCTTGGCGGTCTTGCCGGCCAGGTCCGGGTTACGGAAGTCTTCCGGGAAGGCGACGTCCTGGACCAGGTCTTCGCCCGCGCTGCGGCCGGTCAGGGCCTCGTCCAGCGCCTTGAACAGGGTGCCCGAGCCCAGCACGCTGCCGGCGCGCTCCAGGCCCTCAGCCGGGAAGCGGTAGTCGCCCGATTCGGCGGCGTATTCGAACATGACGAAGTCGCCTTCCTTCGAGGCGCGGGTGACTTCATCGAAGCTGCGGCGCTGGGTGCGAAGGGTTTCTATCATCTTGTCGATGTCGGCGTCCTTCACTTCGGCCTTCGGACGGGCGATCTCGATCGACGAGACGTCGATGGCCGGGAACTCCGGCATCACTTCGAAGGTGGCCGTGTAGGCGATTTCGCCGTTCTCGGCGTTGCCCGTGGTGTCCACCGACGGGTTGGCGATCGGCTGCAGCTTCTCTTGCTGGAAGGCCTCGCGAAGAGTGCTGCCGATGAGATCGGAGAGGGCTTCGCCGCGGACCTGCGCGCCGAAGCGCTGCTTGATCACGTTGGTCGGCACCTTGCCGGGACGGAAGCCCTTGAGGCGCACCGTACGGCCCATTTCCGCGATGCGCTCGCTGACCTGCGTCTCGAGACGCTCTGCCGGGAACTTCACCGTGAGCTTGCGCCCGAGCTTGCCCACATTCTCAACCGAAACCTGCATGACCTCTCCTGAAACCACCACGGACGTGGCGCGATGGCGGACATCCGTCCGCCGTAACCGAAACAATGGGACCGCCGCGAATGCAGGGCCGGCCGCCGCGACCTTCCCCCTGGCGGCAAAAAACCCCGCAAATGACTGCCCATTCTACGTTTTGCCCCGGCGCCGCCGCAACCTGCCTCACGAGGATTCCCAACGCCTTGGCCCCTCCCCTCCGTCGGCCAGCCGATCGTCCGGATTGGCGAGGGTACAGGCCGTCAGGGAAAGACAGCCACAGCCGATGCAGTCGGTCAGGCGGTCCCGCAGATTGACCAGCTGGGCGATCCGGCGGTCCAGCTCCCCGTGCCAGCTGGCGGACATCCGAGCCCATTCCTCACGGGTGGGCGTCCGCTCGTCCGGAAGGGCTTCGAAGGCCTGCCGCACCGCCTCCAGCGGAATACCCACGCGCTGCGCCACCCGGATCACGGCGATCCGCCGCAGTACGTCGGCGGCATACCGGCGCTGGTTCCCCGCCGTGCGAAGGCTGCGGATCAGGCCCTTGCGCTCGTAGAAGTGCAGCGCCGACACCGCCACCCCGGCCCGCCTTGCCGCCTCGCCGACACTCAGCTCGCGCATCGCTTGACCTCAACAATGGTTGAGGTTGCATCCTGCGCCTCCCGGTTCCCCCACGCAACCGTGCGAGACTCCCCGTCCCCCAAGGAAACCCGATGAACGTGGCAACGTCCGACGCACCCGTCCTGGCCGACGAGGCCCAAGGCATTCTCGCCCCGCCCTATCGCGCCGCCACGGTGGGCATGGTGGCCCTCATCTCGCTGGTCGCCTTCGAGGCGCTGGCCGTCACCACGGCCATGCCCACCGTGGCGCGGGACCTGGACGGCCTGAAGGCCTACGCGCTCGCTTTCGGCGGCGTGCTCGCCACCAGCGTGATCGGCATGACCCTGTCGGGCCGCTGGAGCGACCGCAAGGGGCCGGCACCGGCGATGTGGACCGGGCTGGTCGGATTCGTGGCCGGATTGTTCGTCGCCGGATTCGCCCGCGACATGCCCACGCTCCTTATCGGACGCCTGGTCCAGGGCCTCGGCGCGGGATGCCTGTCGCCGGCCCTCTATGTGATCGTCGGGCGGTTGTATCCGGAATCGCTGAGACCGAAGGTATTCGCCGCCTTTTCGGCCGGCTGGGTCGTGCCGGCCCTGATCGGGCCCGCCGTAAGCGGCGCGATCGTCGAGCACGTCGGCTGGCGCTGGGTGTTCCTCGGCGTGCCTGTGCTCGCCATTCCGGCCGCGGCGGCGCTTCGCGGCGCCTTGCGCTCGCTGGGCAGCCCGACCGGCCAGGCCGGCACTGGCACTGGCCGCCGGATGGCCAACGCCGTCGGGGCCGCGCTAGGCGTATGCCTCGTGTTCGTTGCCGGACAGGAACGCGGCTGGCTCGCCGCCGCGATCCTCGTCCCCGGGGTCATCCTCCTGCTCGCTTGCGGCAAGCGGCTGCTTCCGGCCGGCACGCTACGCGCCGCCCGCGGCCTGCCGGCCGTCATCGCGCTGCGCGGCGTGGCCGCCTCCGCGTTCTTCGGCACCGAGGCCTTCCTTCCGCTCGCATTCGCGCGGGAACACGGGCTCTCGCCGATGTGGTCGGGCGTCGCCATCAGCGTCGGCGCCATCGGCTGGTTCTCGGGTTCGTGGTACCAGGGACACTACGCGAAGGTGTCGCGACAGACCCTGCTTCGCCGCGGCACGGCGATGATGGTGGTCGGCACCGTGGCGGCATCGTTGAGCACCTTTGCGTGGATGCCGGTATTCGCGTCGGTCGCGGGATGGCTGCTGACAGGCCTCGGCATGGGCATGCTCTACGGCACGGTCGCCGTGCTCGCGCTGTCGATGTCGGGCGAGCACGAGCAAGGCGCGAACAGTTCGGCGCTGCAACTGTGCGAATCGTTGATGGTGGCCACGACGCTGGCCATCGGTGGCTCACTGTTCGCCGCGTTGCTCGACAAGTCGCATACCGCGGCCTTCGCGGCGAACTTCGCCATTACCGTGGTGCTCGCCGCGCTCGGCGTCTTTGTCGCCCGCCGCACGGAGGCCAGACACGGGCGTGGCTGACGGCAACGGGCGGACGGTTCCAACCGAACTGGGAGCCGTGCGGCCCATGCACGTCTGGAGCGTTCGACGAACACTACGGGGCACGGTGTTACGCTAGGAACCGCACCATGCCCCCAAAGATCGAGACGAGGCCGATGTCCCCCGACGAGCTGGAAAAGGTCCGCGCCGAAATCGGAAAGCTCATGGCCGAGACGGCGAAGATAAATGCCGAGGCCCGTTGGTACCCCTTCGTCGCCACAGCAGGCTTGTTCGCCGCGGCCATTGGCTTCGTGAAGCTCCTTTCCGCCGTCATGTAGGGGCCGACATGGACCCGC
>NZ_JBNDHZ010000039.1:0-44324 GCF_056755355.1 Luteibacter sp. HAY1-4A | reverse complement strand
ACGTACGCATGGCATCGGTGCCACGCTCACGTACATCGGTCGCTGCGTCTCCCACTGGCGCGAGCACGATGCATGGCTGGCCTTCCTCGAATCGGCACCCATGGCGGGCATCACGTCCATCGACCGCGTCCTGCCCGAGCGCTACCAGCATCGCTACATCAGCTTGTCATGGAGCAGGCAACAGCGATTGCAGGCCCTGCGCGAGCACTATGCGTTCGCACTGACGCGCTTTCCGCGCCCGCTCTTCCATACGCTGTACCGCGAACGGCAGGTGTTGCTGGGTAAGGTAGCGCTGCGCGACGGCGGCTGCCTCTCGCTCATCCTCAAGGCGCCGCTCCGGCGCAGCCGCGAGGGCGAGATGAGTCTTTCGCTCACCGACGATACCGGCTTGCAGATTTCCTACACCACCATCGCCTTCATCGACGGCGGCCGCACGATCGTCATCGGCTGCCTTCAGGGTGCCGCCAATAACGCGGGGCGCGACGCGGTACGTGAACTCACCCGGCAGTGCCACGGCTTGCGGCCCAAGAACCTGCTGCTTTCGATGGTCCGCGCGCTTGCCGAGGCGTTCGACGTCGAGCGTGTTCTCGGCATCGGCAACGACGCCCACGTCTTCGCCGGCATTCCGAACAAGGTCAAGGCCGACTACGACAGCTTCTGGATGGAAGCCGGCGGCATGCCCGCCGAGCATGGCTTCTACGATATTCCGCCGCGCGAACCCGCGCGTTGCGCATCGGAGATCGAGAGCAAGCGCCGTGCGGAGTTTCGCCGCCGCGAAGCGTTGCGCGCGGCAGCCTGCGAATCAGTGCTCGCCGCGTTCGGTTTCGAACGGCGGGCGCTTGCGCTCGCCGCCTGACCTTCGCAGTTCGTACAGCTTGGCGTATTTAAGGAACGCGTAGAACGCGTGCACGCGCGCCGCGATGAAGCCGGCCCATCCGCCGCGCCAGTGGCCGCGCCAGAAGTAATAACGCAGGAAAGCCACGGTGGGGTAGATCACCATGCGTGCGCGGAGGAATCGCGGCGTGCGCGCATGGCGATCGTGTACCTGCAAGGACGAGTAACGGTTGGCTTTGTCCACCCGGCCTTCGATGTCGCGTTCGCCGTAATGATCGATCACGGCGTCCAGGGGCTGCACCGGGCCGTCGACAACCACGCTCTCGTGCACCTCGTGGCCGCTCATGCGGGCACGTGTCCGGTCGAACAGGCGCACGTAGTGGTTGAGCCGCGCGCGCTCGGGCTGCCAGCGCCAGAAGACCCACTCGCGGCGCAGCAACACGTAGCCGGCGGCTTGCGGCCACTCGAGGACGGAGCGGATGCGTTCCGCGGCGGAGGGCGTCAGCGCCTCGTCGGAATCGAGCAGCAGCACCCAGCGATGCCTTGCGAGGTCAATCGCCGCCTGCTTCTGGGCGCTGTACCCGGCGAACGGCTGCACCTCCACGCGCGCACCCAGTCGCGTGGCAAGGTCTCGCGTGGCGTCCGTGGAACCGGAGTCGAGTACGACGATGTCGTCCGCGAAGGCCACCGAACCCAGGCAGGCACCGATCGTGTCGGCATTGTCGAAGGTGGTGACGACCACCGACAGCGGCTCACGCGCCACGGCGAACCTCGGCATCGTCGGGCAGGTCCGCGAAGAGCGCCGCGGCCCACACGGAAAGCAGCCAAGCCGCGAGCAATCCCCACCAGGCCGAATAGAAGGCCATATGCGTGTTCAAGGGGAACAGGATCGCCACCAGCGCGACGGTGGCCGGAAAGGCACGGTCGCGCGCGGCGACTCCCGCCGTGCGCCATGCGCGTACGGCGAACGCGACGGCAGCAAGCCAGGCCATCAGGCCGATCGTGCCGGTTTCCGTGGCAACCTCGAGCACGACCTGGTGGGCGTGGCAGGCGCCCTCGCCTTCCCCGCACTTTTCCATCGTGAGGAAGTGGTCGCCCGGTGACGCAACCGACGGATACGCCACCCTGAAGCCACGGACGCCGACGCCGTTGACCGGATGCGCCGCGTACAACCGCAGCGCGGTCGTCCAGATGTCGAGCCGTCCGGTGAGCGCGGTGTCGACACCGGCGGTGGTGCCGGACAAGGCCGGTACGGTATGCGCCACGCGGTCGCGGAAGCGGGGAGAGACCTGCCACGCCAGCACCGCCGCCACCACGACCAGGAGGCTGGCGCCCAGGCAAGCGACCGCGAAGCGCCGGGGCGAGCCGGCTTCGCGCCAGAGGAACGCGACGGCCACGAGTGCGTAGCAGAGCCACGAGGCGCGCGAGCCGGACAGCAGCACCGGACCGAGCGCCAGCAGGAAAGCGAGCACGAGCCCGCGACGCCCCCAGCGTTCGCGCGCGGTCCACAGGAGGAACGGAGAGAGGGCCGAGAGCGCAGGCCCGAGCTTGAGGTTCGTGGCCCCGAAGATGCCGGAAAGCCGTTCGGGATCGGACGCCCCGGCAAGCCCGTAGCCCGTCAGGGCCTGGACCCAGGCGTCGGCAACCCATAGGGCGATCACCGCCGCCGTGGCGAAGTACAGGACGCGGACCTTGCCCGGCCTGCGCATGGCAAAGCAGGTGTACACGCCAAGCGGCGCGAAGCGGAGGATGCCAGCCACCGTCCCCCAGGACTTCCCTGGCGCGACGGCATCCACGGCGGATACCAGCGCCGCCCCCGCGTAGGCGGCGAAGAGCCACAGGAACAGCTTCGCGCCCGCGTGGTGGTGCAGCGCCCGCGGTTCGCGCACGAGGAGAAGAATGGACCCCACCAGCGCCAGGAAGACGCCCAGTTCGGCACTGCGTCCGAACGGCAGGAGCGCGGGCACCAGCCAGACGGGCAACAACGGCGAGGCAAGCCCAGCCCGGATCGCCGCGCCGAGGCCTCGTCCGCTCACGCGGCGGACTTGCCTTGCACTACCTCGGCATAGAGCGCCAGCGTGGCCGACTGCATGTCGGCGAGCCGATAGCTGCGAGGAGGCGGAATGGGGGGCGCGAAGCGAAGCAACTCCGCCGCGCGCTCCACCAGTTTCTCGCGGTCGCCCAGCGGCACGCGCCCCGACGGATACAGCTCGGCCAGCAACTCGCCCACGCCACCGTGTGCGTAACCCATGACCGGCCGGCACAGCGCCAGCGCCTCGACCACCGTGCGGCCGAACGATTCGGGACGCCGCGACAGCTGCAGGACCAGCGCCGACATGGCGTACACGTCGCGCACATCGCTGCGCTGCGGCGAGATCACCACCTTGTCTTCGACCCCACGCTTGTGCGCCAACGCGCGCAGCTCGGCGATGTAGGCTTCCCGGCCGGGCTCGTCCGCGCCTAGGAGCAGCAGCCGCGCGTCGATGTCGCGCTGGGCCAGGTCGGCAATGAGTTCGATGGCGTCCGCGTGGCCCTTCAGGCGCGTGCCGCGCCCCGGCAGGGTGAGCAGGGGCGCACCGGCCAACTGGGGATACTGCTCGAAGAAGGCACGCTGCCAGGCGTCGTCCGGGCGATACCCGTAAGGGAACGCATCGGTGTCGATGCCCCTGGGAATGACCTCGATGCGCGCCGTGTCGACGTCGTCGGGGTAGTGCCGCAGCACGTAGTCGCGCAGCGTCTGGGACACCACGATGACGCGTTCGCCGCGCATGAGGATGGCGCTGTAAGGCCCCGGGGTGTTCAGCCCGTGCACGGTGGTGACGAAGTGCGGCCGCGGCTTGACGCCACGCATGGCCCACCAGCCGATCCACGCCGGAAGGCGCGAGCGGGCGTGGACGATGTCCGGCTGCACGTCGCGCAGCAGCTTGCGCAACTTGCCCACGGTGAAAAACGTGCCGAGGGACTTCCTGCCGATGGGGAGCGCGATGTGCCGGCTGCCCTCGGCCTCCAGCTGCTCCACCATGCGTCCGCCCGCCGACACCACGATGGACCGGTGGCCGGCCTTGACCAGGGCCTGGCCGATTTCCAGGGTCGAACGCTCGGCACCACCCGAGTTCAGGGCGGGGATCAGTTGCACGACGGTCATCGTCCGGTGCGCGGAGACGGTGGCCATGGGTGGGTCCGGTGGGAGGAAGGTACGCAAGGCATGCAGGAAGCATGCCCCGCGGGGTGGATCAGTCTTTCAGTACGTACATGGCGCCGCAATAGGGGCACTTGGAGGTGCCGCCGTCGTCTTCGATAGGCAGATAGACCTTCGGATGCGAGTTCCACAGGTACATGCCGGGCATCGGGCAGGACAGCGGCAGGTCGGCGCGCGTGACCTCGTAACGGTTTTCGGCGTTCGCCGGGATCAGCGGCGCGGCCGCGGGATTGGGGCGCATGGGGAAACTCCGGGCGATGCGGTGGAACAGGGAATTGCGATGGTAGCAAAAAAGAAAACCCGCGCCGTCGCCGGCGCGGGTTCCAGAGCCATTCGGAAGCGCCCGATTACTTCTTTTCAGCCGAAGCGTCGTGGGCTTCGGTGGTGATGCGGACCTTGATCTCGTCCGACACGTTCGGCACATACGCGCCAACGCCGAAATCCGAACGCTTGATCGTGGTCGTGGCATCGAAGCCGATCGTCTGCGCCTTCATCATCGGATGCGGACCCACCTTGTTCAGGGTCACGTCAAGGGTCACCGGCTTGGTGACGCCGTGCACGGTGAGGTCGCCCACCACCTTCAGCTTGCCCTTGCCGGCCGGGGTCACCTTGGTGCTCTTGAACGTCACATTCGGGTACTTGGCGGCATCGAGGAAGTCCGCGGACTTCAGGTGCTCGTCAAGCTTCGGCACGAAGGTATCGAGCCCGGACAGCGGGAGGGTCGCCTCGACGGTCGCCTTGGAGGGATCCTTCTCGTCGTACACGAGGGTGCCGTCCACCTGGCCGAGGTTGGCCGTGGGATTGGAGAAGCCGAAGTGGCTCCAGCTGAACAGCACCATCGTATGGCCCGGATCGAGCTTGTAGGTGACCGGTGCGGCGACAGCGGTGCCGGCCGTGGCGACGAGACCGGCAAGGACGAGGTAACGAAGAGCGCGCATGGTGAATCTCCTGCAGTGAGTGGTTACGGCTGATAGCAGCGGGACCGTGCGGCCACCGCGGAAGAAAAGGTCAGATGATCCTGGCGGCTTCGTCGAAAGACAGGCGCGGCGAACGCGCGAACAGGTTCGTGCTTGCGTCACCGTAGCCGATGTTGACCAGGAAGTTGGACTTGATCTGGGTGCCCGCGAAGAACTCGGCGTCTACGCCAGCCTGGTCGAAACCCGACATGGGGCCGCAGTCCAGCCCCAGTGCGCGCGCCGCGATGATCAGATAGGCACCCTGGAGGGTGCCGTTGCGATTGGCGGTGGACTCGATCATCGCATCGTTGCCGACGAACCAGCTGCGCGCGTCGGCATGCGGGAACAGCCTGGGCAGGTGGTCGTGAAAGGCGAAGTCCGTGGCGACGATCGCGGTGACGGGTGCCTGCATCGTCTTGGCGCGATTGCCTTCGGAAAGGTAGGGCTCCAGGCGCTTCTTCGCGTCCGGCGACTTGACGAACACCAGGCGCATCGGCGACGAGTTGGCCGAGGTGGGCCCGAACTTCGCGAGATCGTAGATCTGGCGGATCTGCTCGTCGGTCACTTCCTTCGGCAACCAGGCGTTGTAGGTGCGCGCGGTGAGGAACAGCTGATCCAGCGAGGCATCGTTCAACGGAGAAGTCATGGATATCCTTGTACAGTGACAGTGCGCCGGAGGCCCGGCATTGAGACAGTGTAAGCGCCACGACGCGGTTCGTGGACGGGCAGCCAGGGAACGAACTGTGCCGAAATCGACAACAATCGACCCGACCGCCGGGCTGCCGCCCGAGTCCTGTTGGGTGCTGACCGACGGCGGCGCCGGCAACCGACGCCAGGCCCTGGCGCTGGCGGAAGCGCTCACGCCCTCGATCCGGGAGATAGTGATCGGCCTGCGGCCACCATGGTCGTGGTTCGCGCCGCGCAACATCCCAGGTGCACGGCTGGCGCTCGGACGCGACCAGGAAACCTTGTTACCCCCCTGGCCGAAGCTGGCCATCGGGTGCGGACGCCAGGCCGCCTGGGCCACGCGACAGATTCGCCTCTGGTCGGGCGGCGCCTGCCTCGCTGTGCAGATCCTGGACCCACGCATCGACCCGAAGCACTGGGACCTCGTGGTGGCCCCACGGCACGACGGACTGCATGGCGACAACGTGCTCAGTCCCCTGGGCTCGCTGAACCCCATCGACGACGCCTGGCTGGCCGACGGCCGCGATGCGTTCGCGCGGTTCGCCCAGTTTCCGGGGCCGCGACTCGGCGTGCTGATGGGCGGCGCACGGCATGGCTCGGCATTCGACGTCCAGGCGAGCGAGGCGTTCCTCGCCGCGGTGCGGGACCGGCACGGGCGGGAGGGCGGCTCCGTACTCGTTGCCGTGTCGCGGCGCACGCCCGCGGCGATCCTGCCGCGCATCCGCGAGGCCTTCGCCGGTGCACCGGGCGTCGTATGGACCGGGAGCGCCGACGGCCCGAATCCCTACCCCGGTATCCTCGGCTGGGCCGACCGCCTCGTCGTCACGCCGGATTCGGTGAACATGCTGTCCGAGGCCTGCGCCACGGGGCGGCCGGTGCACACGTTCATCTCGGCGCCCTTGCCGGGGAAGCTGGCACGCTTCCATGCCGAACTGCGTGCCGCCGGGTTGCTGCACGATATCGATGCCAGTACACCGGAACGGCAGCAGGCGCTGCGGGAAACCGACGCCATAGCGGCGCAAGTGCGAGGGCATCTCGGCCTGACGTAGGCGCTTTTGTGTGGGAGCCGCTTCAGCGGCGATGGGTGCTCGCAGCAAGTTTGCCCGCTGCCGCGGGATCGCCGCTGAAGCGGCTCCCACAGACCACGCATGGAGTTGTCAGGCGTCCACGTAGCGGGCGGCGTCGCCGACCCAGCGCGCAATAAGACGCTCGCAGCGACCCGGATGGCTTTTCATCATCGCTTCGGCCACGCGTTGCACGTCCGGCATGAGATGGGCGTCGCGCGCGAGATCGGCGATGCGGAACTGCAATTGTCCGGTCTGGCGCGTGCCGAGGACTTCGCCCGGACCACGCAGCTCGAGGTCTTTCTCGGCGATGCGGAAGCCATCGTTGGTTTCGCGCATCACCTGCAGACGCTCCCTCGCCAGCCGCGACAACGGCGTCTGGTACAGCAGAACGCAATTGGAAGCGACGGAGCCGCGCCCCACACGACCGCGTAGCTGGTGCAGCTGCGCAAGGCCCAGGCGCTCGCTGTTCTCGATCACCATGAGGCTGGCGTTGGGCACGTCCACGCCGACTTCGATGACGGTAGTGGCGACAAGGACCGCGAGTTCGCCGGCCTTGAACGCGTCCATGATCGCCTGCTTTTCCTTCGGCTTCATGCGTCCATGGATGAGGCCCACCGAAAGATCGGGCAGCGCCGCGGTGAGTTCGGCATGGGCTACCTCAGCGGCCTGCGCGTCGAGCTGCTCCGACTCTTCGATGAGCGTGCATACCCAGTACACCTGGCGCCCCTGCATGCACGCGGCATGGATGCGCTCCATGACGTCGTAACGGCGTTCGTTCGAGATAGCCACCGTCTGCACCGGCGTGCGGCCCGGCGGCAGTTCGTCGATGGAGGACACGTCGAGGTCGGCATACGCGCTCATCGCCAGGGTGCGTGGAATGGGCGTGGCGGTGAGCACGAGCTGGTGCGGAATGAGATCGCCCTCGGCACCCTTGTCGCGCAGGGCGAGGCGCTGGTGCACACCGAACCGGTGCTGCTCGTCGACGATCACGAGGCCCAGCCGGTGAAAGGCCACGCCTTCCTGCATGAGTGCGTGCGTACCCACGACAACGTGCGCGCTGCCTTCCGCCGCGTGTGCGAGGGCATGCTTGCGCGCCCTGCCCTGCACCTTGCCCGCGAGCCATTCGACCGTCAGGCCGAGCGGTTCGAGCCAGGCGCGGAAGTTGCGCAGGTGCTGCTCGGCAAGGAGTTCCGTCGGTGCCATGAGCGCCACCTGGTAGCCGGCCTCCACCGCCGCGACAGCGGCCAATGCCGCAACAACGGTCTTGCCGCTACCCACGTCGCCCTGCACCAGGCGCAGCATGGGATGGGGACGCGCGAGGTCACGGGCCACTTCCTTAGAAACACGTGCCTGCGCGCCCGTCAGGGGGAAGGGCAGGCTCGCGAGCAACCGTTCGCGCAACGTGCCGGCGCTCTTCAACGCCGGCGCCTTGCGCTTCTTCACAGCCGCACGCATGCGCCGCAGCGTGAGGTGTTGGGTAAGCAATTCCTCAAACGCCAGGCGCTTCTGCGCGGGATGACGCCCCTCGCCCAGTTGCCGCAGATCCACGTCCGGCGGCGGTCGGTGCACGTACATCAGGGCGTCGCGCAGCGAGGTGAGGCCGGAAGGCAGCGGCAGGTCGTCCGGAATCAGCTCGAGCCGATCATCGGCAGGCAAGTGCGCGAGCGCACGCGAAACGACGCCGGCGAGGCGCCGCGGCCCCAACCCTTCGGTGGTCGGGTAGACCGGCGTCAGCCGCTCGTCCACCACCACGGGCTCGTCGGGTTCGATGCGCTGGTATTGCGGATGGACCATTTCGAGGCCTTGCGGGCCCTGCCGTATTTCGCCGAAGCAAAGCAGGCGCGTGCCCTTGCCCAGCTGGTCCACCCGCGATTTGCGGAAATGGAAGAAGCGCAGCAGCAACACGCCGCCGGACTCGTCGGCGATGATCACTTTCAGCTGCGGTCGGAAACGGTAACCGCGCTCGACGAAATCCACGATGCCCTCGACCTGCGCGCGATCGCCCGGCCTGAGGTCGGCGAGCGGCAGGACACGGGTGCGGTCCTCGTAGCGCAACGGCAAGTGGAACCACAGGTCCTGCACGGTGCGCAGACCCAGCCTGCCGAGGGTTTCGGCCAGCGCGGGCCCGACGCCGCCGAGGGACGTCAGCGGCGCGCGGCCCTGGTCCGCCGAAGCGGCGGGTATCGGCGTGGGGCTGGCGGCCACGGGACTCGCGGGGGCCTCAGGGCAGCGCGAGGATGGCGTCGACTTCGACCTGCGCACCCTTCGGGAGACCGGACACTTCGATCGTGGAACGCGCCGGATACGGCTGCTGGAAATACTCGGCCATGACGGCGTTCACCGCGGCGAAGTTGCCGAGGTCGGTGACATAGATGCCCACGCGCACGATGTCCGAGAGCTTGCCGCCCGCGGCTTCGGCCACGGCCACCAGGTTGTCGAACACGCGACGCGTCTGCGCGGTGATGTCGCCCTCGACGAGATTGCCGGTAGCGGGATCGAGGGGAATCTGGCCGGAGAAGTACACCGTGTTGCCGGCGCGCACGGCCTGCGAATACGGCCCGATGGCGGACGGTGCCTTATCGGTGGCGATGGTGCTGCGGGTCATGGTCCGTCCTCGATGGTGGATCGGGACAGTCTATCGAGGATGCCGTGCGCGCTCTACAGCGGGTGGCGGTAGACGCCGCTGACCACGCCGGTGCGGCGCACGCGGCGCATGACGTCGGCAAGGTGCTTGCGGTCCTTCACCTCGATGGCGAACAACAGCGTGGCGGCCGTGCTGTCGCGCTCGATGTACTCCACGTTCTCGATATTGGAGCCCGCGTCGGCGATGGCGGCGGCCACCGTCGCGAGGACGCCCGGACGGTTGAGTACCTCGATGCGCAGTTCGGCGCGGTAATCGCCCGACACGTCGCGGTCCCATTCGATGGCGACGATGCGCTCCGGCGTCTTGCGGAACTCGGCCACGTTCGGGCATTCCACCCGGTGCACGACGATGCCCTTGCCCGATGACAGGAAACCGACGATCTCGTCGCCCGGCAGCGGATGACAACAATTGCCGAAGCTGAGCACACCGCGTTCGGCGCCGCTGATGCGGATCTTCTCCGCCGAGTGCTCCGCCGGGGCCGGTGCGCGTTCCTCCTGCGGGCCGAGGAGCGCCACCAACTGCGTCGCCACCTGGTCGGCGAAACGGTTGCCGAGCGCGATCTCCGAGAGCAGTTCTTCCAGGCGCTTGAGCTTGGATTCTTCCAGGAAGCGGTCGAGGGCGGCGGCCGGCACGGCGTCGAGACTCAGGCCACGCGCATCCAGTGCTCGATCGAGCATGCGGTGGCCGAAGTCGACGGCATCCTCGTGCTGCAGGTGCTTGAGGTACTGGCGGATGGCCGTGCGCGCCTTGCCGGTGACGACGGCCTCGAGCCACGCCGGATTCGGTACGGCGGAAGGCGCCGTGATGATCTCCACCTGCTGCCCGGACACGAGCCGCGTGCGCAGCGGCACCAGCTTCTTGTCGACGCGCGCGGCCACGGCGTGGTCGCCGACGTCGGTATGCACCGCATACGCGAAGTCGAGCGCGGTGGCATTGCGCGGCAGCGAGAAGATGTCGCCGCGCGGCGTGAACAGGTAGACCTCGTCGGGGAAGAGGTCGATCTTGACGTTTTCCAGGAACTCCGAGGCCGATGGCGTGTTCGCCTGACTGTCGGCGAGCGCGGAGAGCCATTCGCGCGCGCGCGCCTGCGCGCTGTTCGCGGGGCCGGAGTCGCTCTTGTAGGCCCAGTGCGCCGCGACGCCGCGCTCGGCCACCGATTCCATCTCAGCCGTGCGGATCTGGATTTCGATGGGCGCACCGAACGGCCCGAGCAACACGGTGTGCAGCGACTGGTACCCGTTGCCCTTCGGGATGGCGATGAAATCCTTGAAACGGCCGTCCACGGGTTTGTAGAGACCATGCACGGCGCCCAGCGCCATGTAGCAGTGCATCGCCGAATCGGTGATGACGCGGAAGCCGTAGACGTCCATCAACTGCGCGAACGACTTGTGCTCGTTGCGCATCTTCGAATAGATGCTCCACGCCGACTTGATGCGGCTGACCGCGCGGCCGGGAATCTTCTCCGCGGCGAGCCGGCCTTCCAGGGCCATCTCGATCTTGGCCATCGCCTCGCGCCGGTTACCCAGGGCCGCGCGGATGCGCTCGCCGATGATGCGGTGGCGATCGGGATAGAGGGCCTTGAAGCCGAGGTCCTGCAACTCGGCCTTGAACTTGTTCATGCCCAGGCGCTGCGCGATGGGGGCGTAGATTTCCAGCGTCTCGCGCGCGATGCGCCGCCGCGAGGGGGCATCTTTCGCACCCAGCGTGCGCATGTTGTGCAGGCGGTCGGAGAGCTTGATGAGAATGACGCGCAGGTCGCGGGCCATCGCCAGCAGCATCTTCCGGAAGCTTTCGGCATCGGCCTCGGCGCGGCTGGAGAAGCGCATCTTGTCGAGCTTCGTGACGCCGTCGACCAGTTCGGCCACGGTTTCGCCAAAGGCACCGGCGAGTTCGTCGCGGCCCAGCTGGGTGTCCTCGAGCGTGTCGTGCAGGATGGCCGCGATGATGGTCTCGGCATCGAGGCCGAGATCGGCCAGCACATGGGCGACCGCCACGGGATGCGTGATGTACGGCTCGCCGGACTTGCGTGTCTGGCCTTCGTGCGCGGCCGCGCCAACCAGGTAGGCGCGGCGGATGCGCATCACCTGTTCGTGCGGCAGGTAGGCACCCACGCGCTCTTCCAGTGCCTGCACATACGGAGGCACCGGTCGGTCGTCGACCACGTCGGTCAATTTTTTCGCGGGAATCACGTTCATGGGAAAACCTTCCGCCTCAGGCGACGGGGCCTCCCGTGCGCGGCTTCAAGAGCCGCGCGTCAACGTGCGCAGGGTGCGGATGAATGCAGGGCCGACAGCGACCCGGCGTCATCAGTCATCTCCACCCTTCGAGAGGTCGTCGTCCACTTCCGTGGCGGCCCACTCGAGGGCTTCGCGCTCGGCACGCTCGCGGGCGGCGCGGTCGATCTCGTCGATCATCTCGTCATTGACGCGGCGATCGGCGATCTCGCGCAGTGCGAGCACGGTCGGCTTGTCGTTGCTCGGATCGAGGGTCGGCTCGGCGCCCTTGGAGAGCTGGCGGGCGCGCTTGGTCGCCATGAGCACGAGCTCAAAGCGGTTGTCGACTACCTCGAGGCAGTCTTCGACGGTAATACGGGCCATTTCAAATCCTTGACATCAAAGACACTTCTGGTTGAGCAGTGTACCGGCCCGGCCCGTTGGCTGGCAATCGGGGGAGGGGTATGATGCCCGGTTCAGCCAAGACGGACGGCCCTGGTGCAAATAATAATACCGCACGGTACAATAAAGAACCGCCCCACCCCCAAAGTCGCATCGATGCACCCCACAAATCTGCCCCGGATGGTCCGTACAGCCCTTGGCGTCCTCGTTGTCGCGCTCCTGGCCGCCTGCCACGTGGCGCCGCCGCGGACGGACGACCCGAACGAAAAGTTCAACCGCAAGGTGTACGCGTTCAACGACTCGCTGGACAAGGCGGTGATCCGCCCGGTGGCCGTCGGCTACCGCAAGATCACCAATCCGCCTGTCCGCACGGCCATCAGCGACTTCTACACGAACATCCGCCTGCCGATCACGGTGGCCAATGACCTGCTCCAGGCCCGACCGAAGCAGGCCCTGCAGTCCACCAGCCGATTCGTGGTCAACCTGACCATCGGCTTCCTGGGCTTCAAGGATCCCGCCAGCCTGCTCGGCCTCCCGCTCGAAGAGAACGACTTCGGCGTGACCCTGGCGCGCTGGGGCGTGCCCGAGGGCGACTTCCTGATGCTGCCTTTCGTCGGCCCGACCACGGTCCGCGACGTCTGGCGCCTGCCGGTCGACAGCTATTTCTTCGACCCCATCAGCTACTACTCGCGCAACCACGACTTCAAGTATGGCCAGCAGTACGTGCCGCAGGTGCTCTACCTCGTGACGCTGCGCTCGCGCGGCATCGATGCGGAAAGCTTCCTGGCCTCGGCCTACGATCCGTATGTGTTCATGCGCGACGCCTACCGCCAGCAGCGCCTCTACAAGAACTACTACGGCAACCCGCCGCCGGAAGCCATCGAGCAGATGCAGGGCCTGAACGACAGCAAGGACTTCGACCCGGACAAGCTGCTCGACGAACAGCACACCTGGGAACGGCAGAACGGCCAGCAGCCGGACTGACGAAAGGGCCCCTCGGGGCCCTTTTTCTTTTTCTTGCCTTGCGCCACCGTGGTGGTCTTGCGCCACTGTGGGAGCCGCTTCAGCGGCGATGGGGGCTTGCGGCAAGCTCGCCCGCTGTCGCGGGATCGCCGGCTATAGCCGGCTCCCACACATACAAATTCCCACACGTACAGCGGGGTTTTTACGGCTGGGCGAGCAGGGATTCGACACCGGATACGCGCGCGAGGGCCAGGAGGCCGGCGGGCGCGTGGGTAACTGCAAGCGCCCTGCCCTTGCCGCGCGCATGGGCAAGAAGCGCCAGCACCGTGGCCAGCCCTGCGCTGTCGGCCTGGCCCACGCCGGAAAGGTCGAGGGCGACTTGCGTGCCACGGTCGAGTTCGGCGCGTGCCGAGCCGAGGGCGTCCGCCGCGGTAGCGAACGTAAGAGCGCCGGACACCGCAAGGGTGTCCGGCGCCGGGTGGCTCAGCTGGAAAGCGGACGGCTTCACTTCTTTGCGCTGCCGCCCTGTCCGGCACCACCGCCGTCCTGCTTCAGCTGGTCGATGGCGGCGGAGCCCTTCTGCTCCAGGTCGGTGATGAGCTGGTCGAGGCCTTCCTTCTTGATCTCGGCATCGACTTGGTTGCGGTAGTTCGTGATGTACGAGATGCCCTCGATGATCACGTCGTACGCTTTCCAGTCGCCGCTTTTCGACTGACGGAACGCGTAATCCACGGAAACCGACTTGCCGTCGTCGAGCATCACCTGCGTGCGCACCACGGTGCGCTTCTTGTTCAGGTCGCCGCTGAACGGCAGCACCTTCACGCGGCCGCGCGTGTAGTTGAGCAGGCCTTCCGCATAGCGATGGGTGATGGAGTTGTAGAACGCCTTCGCGAAACGCTCGCGCTGCTGGGGCGAGGCCTTGGACGCATTCTGGCCGAGGACGAGGATCGACGCGTAGTCGATGTCGAAATGGGGCAGGAACGTGTCATCGATGACCGCGATGAGTTTTTCCTTGTCGTTCTTCAACTCGGCCTGGTGCCCTTCGATGGCCTTGGCCAGGTCGTCGGAGATCGTGGTGACGATCTGCTGCGGGGACTGGTTGTCGGCCGTGGCCGCCGGAGCGGCCGCATCCTGGGCAAGGACGGGCAAGGCGGTGGCCGCGGTGACGGCAAGGGCAATGGCTAGGGAAAGCTGACGCAACATGCAGTGTCTCCTGGTCCGGCCTTACTTCTTGCCGGCGTTGTCTGTAGCGGCGCCCTGGGCGCCGGACTTGTTCTCGCTCGGCGATCCGTTCACCAGGAACTTGCCGATCAGGTCTTCCAGTTGGAGCGCGGACTGCGTGAGCACGAAACTGTCGCCGTCCGCCAGGTATTCCGGCGACCCGCCGGGCTGGATCGCAACATACTGGCTGCCGATCAAACCGCTTGTGAACACCGCGGCCGAGGAGTCGTCAGGTATCTGGGAGTAGCGCTTGTCGATCGCAAGGGTGACCGTCGCCTCCACGGCGCCCGGCTTGACCACCACCGACTCGACGCTGCCGATGGGCACGCCGGCCATCTTCACCGCCGCGCCCGGCTGGAGCCCGCCGATGTTGGTGAAGCTGCCGGTGACATGGAAGGTGCCGCCCAGGCGGTCCGGGGCGCTGCCGCCGCCGAAGAACTTGCCGAGCATCTCTTCCAGCTGCTGGGCCGGCCGGGTCAGGCCGATCTCACCGCCTTCCTTCACCGGCGTCTTCGACTGCCCGAACTGGATGCCCACGTACTGGTCGCCCAGGAGGCCGCTGGTGTAGATCGTGGCCACGGAATCCTCGGGGATGTCCTTGTGGCCGTCGTCGATGGCGAGGGTGACCTTGGCCTCCTCCTTGCCCGGGACGAGGTCGATGGCCTGCACCGAACCGACACGGACACCGGCGACTTTCACCGGGGCGCGCACCTTCAGCTGGCCGACGTTGGCGAAGCGGGTGTCCACCGTGTAGGTAGAGCCGCGGGTGCTGTTCGCCACGGACGTGGTCTGGGTGGCGAGGTAGGCCAGGGCGGCGAAGCCGAGCACGATGAACAGGCCGGTGCCGACGGCATAGGAACGTCTCTGGGTCACGGCACGATCCTCGGATGGGCGATGGGGAAATGGGGAGTCATGGCGGGTCTCCGGGGCCTCAGATCAGGAACGAGGTGAGGACGAAGTCCAGCGCCAGGATGGCGATGGACGAGGCCACCACCGTGCGCGTCGTCGCATATGCGACGCCTTCGCTGGTGGGCGGGGTGGTATAGCCCTGGAACACCGCGATCAGGGAGACCACGATGCCGAAGGCGATGGATTTGAGCAGCACGCCGTCGACGATGTCCTTGCGGATGTCGACGGTGGCGGTCATGTTCGACCAGAAGGTGCCGTTGTCGATGCCCAGCCAGGTGACGCCGACGAGGTGGCCGCCGAACACGCCCATAGCGCAGAACACCACGCCGAGCAGCGGCAGGGCGATGACGCCCGCGAGGAAACGCGGCGCCACCACATAGGCGATGGGATCGACGGCCATCATTTCCATGGCGTCGAGCTGGTCGGTGGCGCGCATGAGGCCGATCTCGGCGGTGACCGACGTACCGGCGCGGCCCGCGAACAGCAGCGCTGTGACGACCGGACCCAGCTCGCGGTAGATGGCGATGGCCACGACGGTACCGGTGGCCGAAGTACCGCCGAAGATGGAAAGCACGTCGTACAGCTGCAGGCCCAGCACCATGCCGACGAAGAGGCCGCAGGTCATGACGATGGTGAGGCTCATGGCGCCGACGAACCAGATCTGCCGGATGGTCTCGCGACCGTGCCGGAAGCTGCGCGGGATGGCGGCGAGGATCGTCAGGAGGAACAGCCCGCAGGCGCCGATCTGCGCCAGGCTGCGAACGACGACGTTGTCGTCCTTGCTGGTCATGCCTTGCCTCCGGGGAAACCGAGCGCACTGGCGTAGTCGCCGGCGGGATACTGGAAGGGCACCGGGCCATCGGCCTCGCCGCCGAAGAACTGCGCCGTCCACGGCGAGCCGTCGCTGGCCAGCGTGGCGGGATCGCCGTGGGCCACGACCTTGCCGTTCGCAATGAGGTAAACGTGGTCGGCCACTTTCTGCACGGCGGCAAGTTCATGCGCCACGAGCACGCTGGTGATGCCCAGCGTCTCGTTCAGTGTGCGGATGAGCAGCAGCACCTGGTTCAGTGCAATGGGATCCAGGCCCACGAACGGTTCGTCGTACAGGATGAGCGCGGGGTCGAACACGATGGCACGGGCCAGCGCCACGCGCCGCGCCATGCCGCCGGACAGCTCGGTGGGCATGAGGCGCGCCGCGCCACGGAGGCCCACCGCCTGCAGCTTGTTGAGCACGATGTTGCGGATGAGCTCTTCCGGCAGGTTCGTATGCTGACGCAGCGGGAAGGCCACGTTCTCGAACACGTCGAAGTCGGTGAGAAGCGCGGAATTCTGGAAGAGGTAACCGATCCGCTCGCGCAGTTCGAACAGTTTCTCGCGCGACAGCTCCGGCACGTTCAGGCCATCGACCTGCACGCTGCCCGCGTCGCCACGCATCTGCCCGGTGATGTGCTTCAGCAGCGTGGTCTTGCCCGTGCCGCTGGGCCCCATGATGGCGGTGACCTTGCCCCGCGGGATGTCGAGGTCGAGGCTGTCGAAGATGGTCTTGCCGTTGAGGACCGTGGTGAGTCCGCGTACGCGGACGATGGCGTCGTCGGTCATGGGGCGATCAGCTCCTCGATCAGCGATTCGTGCCGGCGCGCCGCCAGCGGCGTGCGCTGGCGCACCGCGCGCACGATGGACCGGAGGTCGCCCAGGGCGTCCTCGAAGCGGTCGTTCACGATGATGTAGTCGAATTCGTGCGCATGGGCGATTTCCTCGCGCGAATTGAACAGCCGGCGCTCGATGACCTCGGGGCTGTCGGAGGCGCGGCCGCGCAGGCGGCGTTCCAGCTCCACGCGCGACGGCGGCAGGATGAACACGCTGACGCAGTCGGGTTTTCGGCTGCGCACCTGGCGCGCGCCCTGCCAGTCGATCTCCAGCAGCACATCGCAGCCCGAGGAGAGTGTGCCCTCCACCACCGTGCGCGAGGTGCCGTAAAGATTGCCGTGCACCTCGGCGTGCTCGAGGAAGATGCCGTCGGCGATCTCTCGCTCGAAGTCCGGCCGCTCCACGAAGAAATAGTGCCGCCCGTACTCCTCGCCCACGCGCGGGGGTCTCGTGGTGTGCGAGATGGAGAGGGAGATGCCCGGCTCGCATTCGAGCAGCGCGTTGACCAACGTGGATTTGCCCGCGCCGGAGGGCGCAGCCACCACGAACAGGGTGCCTTCGATCATCCGCGGGTAACTCGTTGGGGGTACATGGCTCGCTCCCGGTGGCACCGGCGCACCGACCGGGTCGGTATCGGCACGCATCCTGTTGTGCAAAAGGGGATTGTACCGGGTTTCCGGGCCGGCTCCGCCAGCACGCCCATCCTGGCGGCGTGGGATTCAGGCGCGAGCCGCTTGCGATAAATGCCTCGCGCAGCCGGCAGGCCCGACCGAACCGCGCCATGCCGCGCTGGATGCGGCTCTGGAGGTTGCCGACGCCTAGGGAGCCTCGCCGGCCCCGCCCGGCCGCTTGTAGACCACCCCGCCCTTCATCACGAAGGCCACGTGTGCCAGCGTCCCGATGTCCTTTGTCGGATCGCCCGGCACCGCGATGATGTCGGCGTCGAGGCCGCCGCGCAGCTGGCCGATGCGCTCCTGCTGGCGCAGCACCTTGGCGTCGACCGCGGTGGCCGCGAGCAAGGCCTGCGCCGGGCGCATGCCATCGCGCACCATCCACTCCAATTCCTTGTAGTTGGTGCCGTGGGCGAACACGCCCACATCGCTTCCGTTACCGATGGTCACCCCGGCCTCCATGGCCCGCTTGAAGGCCTCCGCCGATTTCCGGATCGACTCCGTCGGCGGCTGGCCGGGCTTCCATCCGCCGAAATACTCGGCGTAGGCTGCACTTGCCTCGAGTGTCGGCATATAGGCCACGCCATGTTTTTTCATGAGCGCAAAAACTTCCGGTGTGCCGTCGTAACCATGTTCGATGGTGTCCACGCCGGCGAGCACTGAGCGGCGCATGCCTTCCGCCGTGCTCGAATGCACCGCCACCGGCAGCCCCAGCGAGTGCGCCATGTCGACGCCCGCCTTCAGTTCTTCCTCGGTGAACGTGGGCACGGAACCCTTGCTCTTGCCGCAGTGGTAATCGGCATAGATCTTGATCCAGTCCGCGCCGTGTGCCGCCTGGTCGCGCACGGCGTCGATCATCTGCGCCGTGCCGCTGACGGGAATGCCGCCCTGCGGCAGGTCGATGTCGTCGCGGAAGCCCAGCGGACCCGGGCCATAACAGTGGGCCGCGATGGTGGCGCGCGTGGAAACGAAAAGGTGCGGCCCGGGAATCAGGCCCTTGTCGATCGCCTGCTGCACGTCCACGTCCGCATACCCCGCCCCTTCGGTGCCGAGATCGCGCAGCGCGGTGAACCCGCTCATCAGCGTGTCGCGCGCATGCTTCACCGCCTCCACCGTACGGAAGGCCAGCGTTTCCTTGAGCACCTGGTCGTTCCAGAGCGTCTCATTGTATGGATGGAGAAAGATGTGCGAATGCGCGTCGATGAGGCCGGGCAGAAGCGTCGTGCCCGGCAGGTCGATCGTGAGCGCGCCTGCCGGGGTCGCCACCTTCGAAGCCGGCCCGACCTCGGCGATCTTGTCGCCTTGCACAAGCACGACCCAGCCTTCGTGCGTCTGTTCGTCGCGGGCGTCGAAGACACGGTCGGCCTTGAGCAGCACCGTGGTGGACGGCACGGGGGCATCGGCGGCAGCCGTCGCCACGGACAACAGCGACAGGGCCAACATGCCCCACACCTTTGCGCGTCGAATCATCGCAACTCTCCCTTTGAATCGTTCAAGTGACCGAACTCCCCCGCAACGATCACTCGCCCGGGTGATACGTGCGCTCGGTATGCCCTTGCAGATCTTCCGGCCAGAAATACACCTTCCGCAGGTTTCCCGTGGTGTAACGCTCGGCTTCGTCGTTGAAGTGCTTCGAAGCCGGGTCGCCGCTTTCACCACCGGCGGTGATCGCGCGGGCGCGCACCTTGTCGCCGAATTCCACCACCGCGACGAAGCTGTTGCCGCTGGTGCCGTAGTAGCGTTTCGTGCCGGGCCAGCGGTGAGCGCCGAACGAAGCGAGCGAGCCCCAGCGTGACGAGGTGAACGGCACGGGGATGCTCGGCTTCGCATCGTCGAAGCGCTGCTTGATGGCGCCATCCACACGCTGGAAGCGGTTCACTTCGCCCCAGGGCACGCCCCAGCTTCCGAAGTCCCGTTCGAGGCGGTCGGCAGCTTCGGCCAATGCGCCCAGACGCGCCTTCGGCCCGGCCTTCTCCGCCATCACGTCATAGATGGAGAGGCCTTCGGCCGTGTCCAGCTTGCTTGCCTTGTCCCAGAGGATGTCACCCCAGAACACCGCGAGCGAGGTCGGCATCGATGCGATGCCCCAGCGGTAGTCCCAGGTGCGCAGCAGGGCGATGGGGCCGGCCAGGGTCCGCTTCATCGGGTCGCCCGCCGGGAGTGCGTCGTAGTCGGCGATAAGAATGGGCAACTGGCGCGCGAATGCCGGCAGGTACGGGTCGAACGCGGTATCGATGAGCGACGCCAGTGTGAACCCCGTTCGGCCGGTGAGCACGCGCGTCGCGTGCAGGCCGCGCGGGTTTTCACCCACGGCATCCATATAACGTGGAAAGTCGGCCTGCCGCGGACTGTCGGGGCCGGCGGCCGAATACGGCCAGTCGTTGGTGTTGAAGATCCAGCCGGTTGCCGGATTGAACAGCCTGGGCGCCTTGTCCAGCGGCAGCAGCCCCTTCCAGTCGGTGTCCGGATCGCTGCCGTCCACCGGCTTCGTATAGTCGAAGCGGTTGTCCCGCTTCGGGATGAACTGCGGATGCAGATAGGCGATGTTGCCCTTGTCGTCCGCGTAGATGGTGTTGTTCGATGAGTTCGCCTTGAACTCCGCAACCTTCATGTAGGCGGCGTAATCGTTCGCTTTCGTCCGCAGCCAACTCTGCTGCAAGGCTTCGAGCGGCTTGTTCATCAACGCCTCGGCGATCCAGCGCTCGCCGTCCGCGCGGACGATCGGGCCGTGGTGCGTGGCGTAGGTGGTGAAGCGGCGCTCGCTGAGCGTTCCGTCGTCGCCCCGCACCGGCACCACGATCTCGCGCACCATCACCGGCCGAAGTTCCTTCCCGTAACGGTAGAACAACTTTCCGTCCTTGCGCTCGATCGTCTCCGCGAATTCGTCCACGACGTCCGCACCGGTGGAGGTGTGCATCCATCCGATGTGCCTGTTGAATCCCTGGTAGATGAAGAACTGCCCCCAGGTGACGGCGCCATACGCATCCAGCCCTTCGTCGCTGGACATCTGCAATTCGGAGCGGAAGAAAAACGAGGTATGCGGGTTGATCAGCAGCAGGGCATGGCCGTCGGCCGTGAGCTTCGGCGCGATGGCGATGCCGTTGGAGCCCGTGGGTTCGGCCCAACTGGACGGCGGCACGAACTGCGCGAGCGCGCCCGCGGGGTCCTTGCCGTAGAACGCCTGCAAGTCCGCCGGTTTCACGCGTTCGATATCGCCGCCGATGCTGCCCTCGCTGAAGCTGAGTGCCATCCACGGTTCGAAATGCTTGATGACCCGCGGATGCACATCGGGATGCATGGCGAGGTAGTAGTTGAGTCCGTCGGCCCAGGCGTCCATCAGCCCCTTGAGCCATGACGGCGCGCGTGCGTACATCGACTTCAGCTGCGTCTCGTCCACGAACAGGCGCTGGCGCAGGTCGGTCCACAGCGCGGACTCCCCTTCCGCCTGCGCCATCCAGCCGAGCGACGCAAGATAATTCGTCTCGACGCGGTTGAAATCATCTTCGGCCTGCGCATAGGCCATGCCGAACACGGCGTCCGCGTCCCGCTTCCCGTGCACATGCGCGATACCCCAATCGTCGCGAACGACGGTGACCGCCGCAGCCTGCTTCTTCCAGCGCGCGGCGTCGGTCGGTGCCGGAGCGGCGAGGACGATGGGGCTGGCGAGTACCAGGGCGACGAACAAGGCGTGCCGGCGAAGTGTCATCTGGATGAGCGCCATCGAAGGGATCGTCGATCCTAGCCCGCGGTCGGCCGTCGTGGTCAAGTGCCGTAGCTTCCGATCAACCCGTGCAGCCGCCCGCATGCTTCGGCAATGCGCGCTTCGTCCGCCGTGGCGATACCGAACAGCAAGCCAGCGTCGGCCTCGCCACGCGCATCGAACCATTTTCCCAAGGGCTCGGGCGCGAGTCCGAGCGCACGCGCATCCCGTGCGATCGCCTGGTCCGGCGTGCCCCGCGGCAGTCGCAAGAGCACCGCCAGCCCGCCGATGCGTACGTCGTAGCCGAGCCCTTCCAGCGTCGTGCGCAGCAGTTCTCCCCGCTCGGCATAGAGACGCTTCATCCGACGCAGGTGCCGCATGTAATGGCCTTCCCGCATGAATTCCGCGATGGCGAGCTGCACGGCCGGACCCGGCGCGGAGCCAAGGCACATCACCATCTCGTTGAATCGTTCCACCAGCGAGGCGGGAACGACGACGAAGCCGAGGCGAAGCGATGGGCTCACGGTCTTGCTGAACGACCCGATGTGGATGACGCGCCCGAATCCATCCTGCGATGCGAGCGCCGGCGCAGCGCGCCGCTTGACCTGCAATTCGCCGAGGTAATCGTCCTCGATGATCCACGCATCGCCGCGCGCGGCCCATTCGATCAATGCGATGCGCCGACTCAGCGACAGCGTATGGCCGAGCGGCGCCTGCTGGCCGGGCGTCACCAGCACAACGGCCGCATCGGGCGCGTTCGCCATGCCGGCCGCGATGTCCATGCCTTCCTCGTCCACCGGCACGGGAACCGGTGCGACCCCGGCCAGTTCGAGCGCCCGGCGGCTCTGGAAGAATCCGGGATCCTCCATCCAGGCCTTCCGGCCCTCGACGGCGAGCGCCCGCAGCACCAGCCCGAGGGCGCCGGTGAACCCCGCGGTGATGAACACCTGCGAGGGCCGGCAGTCGAGTCCTCGCGCCAGCGTCAGGTGAGCCGCGATCTCACGGCGCAAGGAAGCCTCCCCCCGCGGATCGGGATAGACCGCGGGAGCGGCCACCTCCATCCGCGCCGCGTGCGCGCGCAGGCGGCCGAGCAACCCCGAGGGAAAACGGTCCGACGCAGGCACGCCCATCTGGAACATGGCAGGCGGGGCCAGGAGGTGCGCGTATTCCGGCGGCGGCTGTTCGGCCTGCCCGACAGGGGATGCGTGCCCTGTCGGCAACGAATGCCTGGCGACGCGCGTGCCGCCGGAGCCGGCCGAGACCACCACCTGCTCGTCGGCCAGTCGCTCATAGGCGGCCTTGACGGTACCCCGGGCGACGCCCAACTGCGCGGCCAGCGTCAGCCATGACGGAAGCCGCGCGCCCGGGGCGAGTGCTCCGCTCTCGATGGCGGCAAGAACGCCAAGACGGATTTGCTCCGCCAACGTAGTACTGGCTGAGCGATCGAGCCGGATGTCGAGCAGGGGCGTCATGCCGCGATGGTACATCCCACACGGTCGTTTCTGGTTCTTTTGGATGCACTTACCGTCGTCGCACCATACGGCTTATCCCCAAGGAGTCACCCCCCAATGAAAGCCCATCGATTCCTCGCCCCCCTGCTGTTCTCCGCCGTCGCGATGTCCTTGACCGCGGTCGCGACCGCGCACGAGGCCGGCGACCAGGTCAAACCGAACTTCTCGCACGCCATCCCCAACATTCCGGGCAAGACGCTCATCGCCGTGGAAGTGATGTATCCGCCCGGCGGCGCCAGCCACCCGCATACCCACGCGAAGTCCGCCTTCATCTATGCCTATGTGGTGTCTGGCGCGATCGAGAGCCAGGTGAACGACGGCCCCACCCGCACCTACAAGGCCGGCGAATCGTTCTTCGAGGAACCGGGGCAGCACCACGGCGTCAGCCGCAACGCGAGCAAGACGGAACCGGCCAAGTTGCTGGCGGTATTCGTTGTGGACAGCGGCGACACCAAGCTGACGACGCCGGACAAGTAAGTGGTAGCCATGGTCCCTTCCATCGATCGCCTGGGCATCGCCGTCCCGGGCAGCCGCATCGCCCGCGAGGCGGCGGAATTGCTTCGCGATACCGGGCACAACCTGCTGTTCCAGCATTCGCACCGCGTGTACTTCTGGGCAGCGCTTCTAGGGAAGCGCGAGAACCTCGCCTACGATCCGGAGCTTCTCTACGTGGCGTCCATGTTCCATGACCTCGGCCTGACGGAACGTTTCCAGCAGAGCCAGCTGCGCTTCGAAGTCGACGGCGCCAATGCGGCGCGCGACTTCCTGCGCAGCCACGGCATCGCCGAGGCCGATGCGCAGAAGACGTGGGCCGCCATCGCACTCCATACGACGCCCGGCATACCGGAATTCCTGCATCCGGAGGCCACCTTGCTGCACATCGGCGCGGGCCTGGACGTGGCGGGAAAGCACTACACCTCCTTCACCGACGAGGAGCTTGCGGCGGTCACGCAAGCGTATCCGCGCGAGGAAACGTTCAAGTCCGACATCGTCGACGCCTTCTACGAAGGCATGAAACACCGCCCGGCAAGTACGTTCGGTACGTTCAACGACGACTTCCTGGCGGCCAGGGATCCGAACTTCCGCCGCGTGGACATCTGCAGCGTGATCGCCACATCGCCCTGGGCCCACTGAGGCATCAGCCCGCCGGGTGCGCCAGGGCGTATTCGATGGCCGCCCGCACCGCCGCCACCTGTGCATCGTTGCACTGTTGCGGCGTGGCGCGCGGACTGTCGGGATAAACCTCAGTGGTCGTCGTATAGCGCGCGCCGGTAATCCCGGCGCAAAGTCCAAGGTCCTTCAACGCATACTCGATCACGCCGGGTGCCACCACCGGAGAGCCGATGATCTCGCCGTTCGCGTCGGCCGGGGCGATGTGCGTCACCTCGGCCACGGCGTCGATCACCGCCTGCTGGAACGCGGGCTGTGGATTCTCCGTGTCGTCGACGAGATAGAAGCCGTCCGGAATCTCGCCCGGCTCGTATGCCTTGCCATCGCGAGCCGCCAGCGCGGGGCGGAACTCCGACTCGTCGGAGTCGGTAGTCTCGTGCAGGTCGATGTGCATCAGCACGCGCCCTCGCAACGGCGCCAGCAGCGCCACCAGCGCCGCCGCTTCACCCGACGCGCTGCCTTCGCGGAAGTTACGGTTCGGATCGATCGCATCCGGATTCCAGCGATGGATACGCTCGTACGCCCAAGGGCTGACGCATGGCACCACCAGGACATTCGCCTGCCCGGCATAGTCGTTGCCGTGCTCCCGCAGGAACTGCAACGCGCCGTGCACGCCACTGGTTTCGTATCCGTGGACGCCACCCGTCACGAGCATCATGGGAAGATCGTCGCGCCAGTCGCGTGTGCGTACCGCCAGCAGCGGGAATCGCTCATCGTCGTACTCGAGCGAACCATATTCGGACACGTCGAAACGTTCGCGCAGCCGATCTATCGCACTCAGCACGTCCTGGCCGAAGTCACGCTGCTTCGTCTGGCGCGAACGCCACATGGTGATCTCGGCGGCACCCCAGGGCTTGCCTGGCGTACCGATGGCGTAGGACGTCTGTTGGTTCAAGACCGCGCTCCGTTCTGGGTGGGACCTGATTCTAAGTCTACATACGCTCAGGAATCCGAATCCCGAGCAGATCGAGCGCTTCAACGAGAACCCCTCGCGTCAACGAGGCAAGCGCCAGACGCGAAGCGCGCTCATCGGCACTGGGAGCGGCAAGCACTGGGCACTCCGCGTAGAAGCGGCTGAACGCCTGGGCGAGTTCATAGGCGAAGTCGGCGATTTCGTTCGGTGCGTATCGCGAGGCCGACGAAGCGACCACGTCGGGAAACCTTGCGCACAGGAGCACCAGGTCGCGCTCGGTCGGCTCGCGTACGTCGATGGCGCCTGCGGCGACGCCTTCGCGCCTGGCTTTTTCCAGGATCGAGGCGATGCGCACGCAGGCGTATTGCACGTAGGGCCCGGTGCGACCTTCGAAGGACACCATGCGGTCGGCGTCGAAGATGTAACCCGAGGTGCGATAGGTGGACAGGTCGGCGAACTTCACGGCGGCGATGCCGATGGCGGCGGCAAGTGCTGTGGCTTCTTCCGGTGGGAAGGCATCGTCGGCCTGACGCGCGCGCGCCTTGTCGATTGCCTCCGCGAGTAGGTCGCGCAGCTGTGCCACGCCGCCGTCGCGCGTCTTGTAAGGCTTGCCGTCGACACCGTTGACGGTGCCGAAGCCGACGTGGACGAGCGTGATGTCGTCGGCGAAACCCGCCGCCTGCGCCGCACGGAACACCTGGGCGAAATGCAGGGACTGGCGCTGGTCGACGACGTACACGATGCGCGACGGGTGGTGGCGCTGCCGGCGATCGACGATCGTCGCGAGGTCGGTCGTTGCGTAAAGGGCCGCGCCATCCGACTTCTCGAGGAGCAGCGGCGGCATCGGCGATTCGTCGTCTTCCCTCGCCACCTCGATCACCAGGGCGCCGTCGCTCCGCACGGCCACGCCCCGCACGACGAGGTCGGCGATCATGCCGGGGATCAGGGGCTGTACGTGGCTTTCACCGAGCAGTTCGTCGAAATGGGCGTCGAGGGTGGCGAAATCGCGGGTCTGCGCATCCAGCGACACGCGCCGCACGACTTCCCATATGCGTATGTGCCGCTCGCTGCCCGCCTGTAGTTCCGCGGTGGCCGCGCGTGCCAGGGCCATGCGCGCCGGATCGGCCTTGCACGCCGCGGCGACGCGGGGATACAGCTCTTGCAAGGTCTGCATGTCGAAAGGAGGCCGGTCGCGCCAGGGGCCGTCATCGGCAACCTCGGGCCACAGTACCAGTGCCTCGGAAATCAGCATGCCCATCTGCAGGCCCCAGTCGCCCAGGTGTACGTCGCCGATGACGCGATGCCCCTGCGCTGTGAGGATCCTGCGCAGGCTTTCGCCGAGCACGAGCGAGCGAAGATGGCCGACGTGCAGGGGTTTGGCGACGTTCGGGCCGCCGAAGTCGATGACGATCGTCTCCGCGGGCTGGGGCTGGATACCACCACGCGGGGAGGACGCCTGGGCGGTGGCGAAGCGCGACAGGAGGCCGTTGGAAAGGCGGAGGTTGATGAATCCGGGGCCGGCGACGCTCACCTCGGTGAAATCGTCCAGTGGCGCGAGCTGCGCAACGACGGCGTCGGCCAGTGCCCTGGGTGGACGCTTCATGCGCCCCGCCAGCGCCATGATGGCGTTGCACTGGAGGTCGCCAAGCTCGGGGCGCTGGGCGAGTACGGCGCGAACACCGTCGGTATCCAGTCCACAGGCGGAAAATGCACCGGCCAGCAGCCGATCGACGTGCGCGAACAGGGTCGCTCCAGTGGGGGTGGACATAACGGGGTTCCGGGCAAAGGGCAGCAGGTTCAAGGACGCCCTCAGGAGGCATTCCGTTCCTGGAATGCCTAAGCCGGCAACAGCCCGACGTCGCGGTAAGTACCGATAGTGTATCGAACCACGCAACGTCGACCATGGCGCATGTCGCCTCCTCGCACCCGTGGACAGCACCCGCCGGCCCCGTTTATATTGATAATGATTCTCATTTAGGGGCCGTCATGGCACTGTACTCGATCCTTCCCGTCCGCCGGGGCGGCCCGCTGGAGCGCGCCGCATCGTCGGCGATCCTCGTCTCCCTCCTGGCCGTCTCGCCCGCCTTTGCCGCCTCCAACGAGGACCAGATGTCTTCGAAGGAACGAAAGCCGGTGGACCTCAGCGCCGTGCAGGTCACCGGCTTCGACCCCGCGGCATACACCGCACGCGACAGCGCCGCGGCCACCAAGCTCGATCTGTCGCTGCGGCAGACGCCACAGTCGGTCACCGTGGTCACACGCGAGCGGCTGGACGACCAGAACCTGACATCGCTGCGCGACGTGCTGGACAACACGGCAGGCGTTTATTCGAACGCCTACGACACCGAACGCGTGCTGTTTTATTCGCGGGGCTTCCTGATCGACACGTTGATGTACGACGGCGTCCCCGCCATCTCGAACTTCAATACGGGATCGATCGACGAAACCCTGGATACATCCCTGTACGACCGGATCGAGGTCGTCCGCGGTGCCACAGGCCTGATGACCGGCGCCGGCAGTCCAGGTGCGTCCATCAACCTGGTGCGCAAGCACGCCGTGTCCACGACGCCGACGATGTCGATCGACCTGAGCGCGGGCTCGTGGAACGACGGCCGGATACAGTTGGACGGCAGCGTTCCGTTGAATGCCACCGGCACCGTGCGAGCACGCGGCGTCGCGGTGTATGAGGACCAGGAGTCCTACCAGGCGCTTTACCACAAGAAGACCGCTGTGCTTTACGGCATCGTCGACTGGGACATCTCTCCTGCCACGCGTGTCTCGCTCGGCTTCGATCACCAGGACAATCGCCCACGCGGGAATACCTGGGGATCCTTTCCCCTTTTCCTGTCCGACGGGAGCAAGGCCCGCTGGCCGCGCTCGACCACCACGGCCACGGACTGGAGTCATTGGACACGGCGTACGGACACGCTTTTCGGCGAATTCCGGCACAACTTCGCCAACGACTGGAGTATCCGGGCCAGCGCCAACGTGCGCCGCTATCGCGAGGACGCCCAACTGTTCTACGTCTATGGCTTCCCGAATCCGGCCACCGGGGAAGGGTTGCAGCCATCGGCGTACAAGAGTCGCGGCGAGATCATCGACCGGGCCGTCGATGTCTATGCCAGCGGTCCTTTCGACGCGTTCGGCCGTACGCATGAACTGGTCGTGGGTTACGGTGGCTCGCGCACGTCGAATACCGGCAGTGAGTTCAACGCCACGGACCCGCTGCCCGACCCCGGCAACTTCTTCGCTTGGGATGGCTCCTACCCCCGGCCAGCCTTTCCCACGAAAGGCACGCCACTGAGTGATATCGACACCACCCAGAACGGCATGTATGCCGCGGCGCGGTGGTCGCTCGCCGAACCCCTCACACTCATCACCGGCGCGCGCCGTGCGTCATGGAAGGTCGATTCCTTCTACGTCTACGACACACCCAACGATTCCCGCTACGACTTCAGCAAGACGATCCCTTACGCGGGGCTGGTTTACGACTTCAGTACAGCGTATTCGGCCTTCGCCAGCTATACCGGAATTTTCAAGCCACAGAATGCGCGCGATGCGAGCGGCCATTACCTCGACCCGATCGAGGGCCGCAGCGTGGAGGTGGGGCTGAAGGGCGAACACTTCGACGGGCGGCTCACGACGTCGCTGACGTTCTTCAGGACCTTGCAAGACAACGTGGCGGCACCGGTCTTCGATCCCGAGACGGGCGAGGCGGTCATGCTGCCGGATGGCTCGCAGGTGTCGCGGGCGCTGGAAGGCACGGTTTCGCGCGGCTTCGAAGCGGAAGTCGCCGGACGCATCGGCGAGGACTGGCAAGTATCGCTCGGGCTTTCGCGCACGCTGATGCACGACGCGACCGGTGCCAATGTCCGCACGTTCATCCCCGGCACACTGGTCCGCACGTTCGCCACATGGACGCCGCGGCAATGGATCGACGGCCTGACCCTCGGCGCGGGCCTCGACTGGCAGTCGGCAAGCCATACGGCAGTCGGGGCCCCCTCGGGCAATGTGGTGCTGCGTCAAGCGAGCGTGCCGCTGGTGGCGCTGATGGCGAAGTACGCGATCTCGCCGCATGCCACAGTGCAGCTCAATGCCGCCAACCTGCTGGACCGGAAGTACTACGTGCTCGACCAGTACGACAACACGTACTTCGGCACGCCGGCCAGTGCGACGCTGTCGCTGCGGATGGACTTTTAGCCTGGTCGCAGCCGCATTGACTATACGCGCGCCCAGCGTGTTCGCTACGAAGAAAGCTTGCCGAAAATCGCCGGAGGGTAGGCTGGCCGCAGCGACCATTCCCGATGCGGAGGAACATGATGCCAAAGCGAAGCCTCCTTCTTGCGCTGCTCTTGCTCGCCCCGTCGGCCCACGCGGCGGACTCTCCCAAGGACGTGCAGGCCCTCATCGCCCGCGGCGACTACTCCGGCGCGGAGACGATGCTGCGCGAAGCCGTTACCGAGCACCCGCAGAGTGCGAAAGCCCACTACGTGCTGGCCGAGGTTCTGGCGCACGAGGGCAACATCGGCGAAGCGAAGGCCGAGGCGTCGAAGGCGGCGACGCTCGATCCGGGAACGCACTTTACGGATCCCGCGAAGTTCCAGGCGTTCCAGCGAAAACTGGATAGCGCGCTGGCCCCCGCCGGCGGCTCCCGCAAGACTGTGGCTCGCTTGGACGACGCCGGTCCGGCACCCGGCCGGCGGGACACGGGCTCGTCGCACATGCTGAACCTGCTCGCCATCGGAGCGGGTATCGCGCTGCTCGTGTTCCTATGGATGCGCCGTCGGCGGGCCGACGTCCCGCCGGTCGCCTATCCTCCCGCGCCGCCTCCGGAAGGTGTGCCCCCGTATAGCGCCTATCCCGGTGGATCCCCTTACGGCGCGCCGCCGCAACCCCATTCGGGCGTCGGCACGGCCGTGGCGGCGGGCCTCGGTGGCGTGGCGGCGGGCATGCTGCTCGACGAAGCGTTGCGTGGCCACCGCGGTGACGAAGGATTCAACAATGCGGGGACCGTCATCCATGACGAACGCGATCCCTCCGCACAGGCCTATGACGACCTGCGCGACGACCCGATCGACATGGGCAACGACGATAACTCGTGGGACGACAGCGGATCCGGCGACGACGATTCCTGGTAAGCGGGCCGTGGAGGCGTTTCAGTGGTTCAGGCTATGGATTTCCGCGACGTATCCGCCGGGAAACTCCACCATTGCTGCTCGGCGATCACCCTCTGCATGGGCGGCGACGACGACTTTGGCACCGCTGTCACGCGCACGACCGAGCGTTCCGTCCAAGTCCGTTACCTCATAGCCGGTCAGTTCGATGCCGTAGGGCCAAGCGAGTTGGCCGTTCGTCACAATCACTGTCGCCTTGCCGTAGCCCGACTCGATGCGGATACGGCGGTAGGTGCCATCCTTGCGGCCCACATCGGTCGCTGGCGCATTGCGATCGTCGGAGACGACCTTACCGTGCGCGAATGTTACAAACGCTTTCACAAATGCGTCGGCCGACTCCGCCGGAAGGTAAATGCGGTTTTCGGGCACGTGCTCGAAGGCTGCATAGCTTGGTTTCTTGGTATGCCAATACAGCTGCATGTTCACGCCACCTGGCCAGGCCACCACCGCGTCACGGCCAATCGGGTCGTCAAACGGGGCAACCAGCGTGGCTGCGCCGGCGGCGTTGGCCGCTTTAACTGCCTGGTCGAGGTCACTCACCAAGTATCCGGTGCGCTCCAGCCCGAAGGGGTACGGGATGGGCGTGCGAAAGCCAAACACTGAGATCGTGCCGACAGGGGTCTGGACCAGCTGAGACGACGTGCTCGACGGCACAGGGGTAACCGTCACCAGCACCTGCTTCGTTGACCGTCCACCAAAGGTGGTGGTGAAACTGTTTACAAACGCATCGACATCGGCCGGAGCGACGTACACATGCGTCGTGTCGTACTGGGCCCCCACCGAATAGTCTGGTGTCGTGGCGAACGCCGCCGGCGCGAGCAGCAAAGCAATGGGTGAAAGGAATGCAGGCAATCGCATGGGATAGGTCCGTGGCCCCGTAAAGATCTTTTCGGAAATTTGTAGAACGTTGGATCGCCATGGATCCTATTCGATGTTCTGCACCTGCTCGCGCATCTGCTCGATCAGCACCTTCAATTCCACGGCCGCGTTGGTCGTGCGCGAATCGACGGACTTCGAGCCCAGCGTGTTGGCTTCGCGGTTGAATTCCTGCATGAGGAAGTCGAGGCGGCGGCCAACCGGCTCCTTCAGGGCCAGGACACGGCGTGCTTCGCCGATGTGGGTGGCGAGGCGGTCGAGTTCCTCGTCCACGTCCATGCGCGTGATCTGCAGCACCAGTTCCTGTTCGAGACGGCCCGGATCGGCCGGCTGACGGATATCGGCTAGACGCGATTCGAGGCGCGCGCGCAGCGCCGCGCGAATCTCCGGAAGCCAGCCGCGCACGTCGGCGACGATCTTCTCGACGGCATCCAGGCGTTCGAGCAGCATCTCGCCGAGCTTGCCGCCCTCGCGCGCCCGCGTGTCGCCGAGCGCGGCCAGGGCCTGGTCGAGCACGCCGAGCAGCGCCGACTGCATTGCGTCGGCATCCGCCTCGGGCTGCTGGAGCACGCCTGGGAAACGGAGCAGCTCCGTGAATTGCACCTGCATGCGCGGGAAGCGCTGTTCCAGGTCCAGGGCGAGTTCGGACAGGCGGGACAGCACGGCACCGTTGATACGCAAGCCCTCGCCGGAACCGGGTTCGGCGCGCAGGCGGACCGTGACGTCCACCTTGCCGCGTGACAAGCGCGTGGCGATGCGCTCGCGCAGGGCGCTCTCGAAGCCGCGCATCTCGTCGGGCAGGCGCGGGCTGATCTCGAGGTAGCGGTGATTGACGGTGCGCAGCTCGCAGGTGAGCGTGCCAGAGGGGCCGGCGTGCTCGGCGGAGGCATAGGCGGTCATGCTGCGGATCATCGGTTGCCTCGCGGCATGCGCGTCGGGAAAGGAGGGGCAATGGTAAACTGACCCACCGTCCGTGCCCAAATCAGGCCCTACATGACCCCCACCCGTCCTAGCGGGCGCGCCGCAGACCAGTTGCGCGCCGTCAGCATCGAACGTCACTACACCCGCCACGCGGAAGGCTCCGTGCTGGTTTCCTTCGGCGATACGAAGGTGCTGTGCACCGCATCCGTCGAGGAACGCGTGCCACCGTGGCTCCGCGGCAAGGGCGAAGGCTGGGTCACCGCCGAGTACGGCATGCTGCCCCGCGCCACCACCGATCGCACGCAGCGCGAGGCCGCCCGCGGCGGCCAGGGCGGCCGCACGATGGAAATCCAGCGCCTCATCGGGCGATCGCTGCGCGCCTGCGTCGACCGCGCCGCGCTCGGCGAGCGCGTCATCACACTGGACTGTGACGTGATCCAGGCCGACGGCGGCACCCGCACGGCCGCCATCACCGGCGCGTATGTCGCGCTGGTGGACGCGGTGGACACGCTCACGAAGCGCAACGCCATCAAGCGCAATCCCATCCTCGGCGCCATCGCGGCGGTGTCGGTGGGCATCTACCGCGGCGTTCCGGTGCTCGACCTCGACTATGCCGAGGACTCGAATTGCGACACCGACATGAACGTGGTGATGAACGACGGCGGCGGCTTCATCGAAGTACAAGGCACCGCCGAAGGCCATGCCTTCCGCCGCGACGAAATGGACGCGCTGCTCGATCTCGCCGGCAAGGGCATCGCGGAACTGGTCGCGGCGCAGCGCGCCGCCCTGGAGATCGCCGCATGAGCGACATCCGCGCCGCGACGCCCGCCGATCTCGACGGCATCGTGGCCGTCCATCGCGCGGCGTTCGGTCGCGACGGCGAAGCCAACCTCGTGAAGCGCCTCGTCGAGGCAGGCCGCGACGTCATTTCCCTGGTGGCCGTGGACGACGACGGCTCCGTCCTGGGCCATGTGCTGTTCTCGCCGGTCACCGTGGAAGAAGGCGACGATGGCAAGGCGCTGGGGCTCGCTCCCGTCGCCGTGCTGCCGGACCACCAACGACAAGGCCTCGGCCGCGCCCTGATCGAGGAAGGCATCGGTGCGTGCTTCGTGCACGATGCGCGGGCAATCTTCGTCCTGGGCTCGCCGGCCTACTACTCGGGCTTCGGTTTCGGCAAGGCCTCGGTGCACGGGCTGCACGACGCGTTCGAGGGCGGCAATGCCTTCCAGGTGCTGCCGCTCACGGTGAGCGGGCTCGACGGCTATCGCGGCCGCGTCGAATACGCACCCGAATTTTCCGAGGGTTTCTGAGCGATGCGTATCGTTCTTGCGTCCGGTAATGCCGGCAAGCTGGCCGAACTCGAACAGCTGCTCGGCGGCAGCGGCCTCGAACTGGTCGCGCAGAGCCGTCTCGGCGTCGACGACGCGGAAGAAACCGGCCTCACCTTCGTCGAGAACGCGCTCATCAAGGCGCGCCACGCTTCGCTTGCCACCGGCATGCCGGCGCTCGCCGACGACTCGGGCATCTGCGTCGATGCGCTGAACGGCGCGCCCGGTCTCTATGCCGCGCGCTATGCGGGCACGCACGGCGACAACGCCGCGAACAGGGCGAAGCTCCTGTGCGAACTCGAGGGCGTCCCCATGGCGCGGCGCACGGCACACTTCATCGCGGTGCTGGTGCTGTTGCGACACGCCGAGGATCCCGCCCCGCTGATCGCGGAAGCGCGCTGGCACGGCCGCATCCTCGAATCCGAGCGCGGTACGGGCGGCTTCGGCTACGACCCGCTGTTCCTTCCCGACGGGTACGACGCGTCGGCCGCGGAACTCGATCCCGCCCTCAAGAACCGCCTCAGCCACCGCGGACAGGCCCTGGCGCTGCTCAAGGCTCGCCTGCCGGACCTCGCATGAGTCTGCTTCCGCCGCCGCTGTCGCTGTATGTGCACATGCCCTGGTGTGTGCGCAAATGCCCGTACTGCGATTTCAATTCGCACGGGCTGCGCGGCACGCCGGACTATGCGGCCTACGTGGACGCATTGCTCGCGGACCTCGACGCCGACTTACGCGATTTCGGTGCGGCGCTGGATGGGCGAACGGTGGAAACCGTTTTCTTCGGCGGCGGCACACCGAGCCTGTTCTCACCCGAGCTCGTGGGCCGCTTCCTCGACGGCGCGCGCGGGCGCCTGCCTTTCGCGGCCGGTGCCGAGATCACGCTGGAAACCAACCCCGGCACGGTGGAGCACGGCCGTTTCGACGGCTACCTTGCCGCGGGCGTCAATCGCATTTCCTTCGGCGTGCAGAGTTTCGACGACGACAAGCTGCGCCGCTTGGGCCGCATCCATTCCTCGAACGATGCCGCGAACGCGGTGCGCGAGGCGCAGGATGCCGGCATCGGCAACATCAACATCGACCTGATGTACGCCCTGCCCGAACAGAGCCTGGCCGGCGCGCTCGACGACGTAGCGCGCGCCGTCGCACTCGCGCCCACCCACATCTCGCACTACCAGCTCACCCTGGAACCGAACACGGCGTTCGCCGCGAATCCTCCCCCGCTGCCCGACGACGACGCGGCCTGGGCGATCCAGGAAGCGTGCGAGGCGCGGCTGGCGGAGGCGGGCTATGGGCAATACGAAGTGTCCGCTTATGCACGTCCGGGCAGGCGCTGCGCGCACAACCTGAACTACTGGCGCTTCGGCGACTACCTCGGCATCGGTGCGGGCGCCCACGGCAAGGTCAGCGACGCGCAGGGTGTGCGCCGCCGCTGGAAGACCCGGCTGCCGGCCGCCTACCTCGCAAGCGCCGGCCAGGCCGCGCGTATCGGCGGCGACTCGCGCGTGGCGCCCGACGACCTTCCCTTCGAATACATGCTCAACGCGCTGCGCCTTATCGACGGCGTGCCGGCGGCGGATTTCGCTGAGCGGACCGGGTTGCCGCACGGGACCATCGCGTCCTCGCTCGCCACTTGCGTGGCCCGCGGCTGGCTGGTGGACGATCCCGCGCTGCTCAAGACCACACCGCTCGGCCAGCGCTTCCTGAACGACGTCATCGAAGCGTTCATGGCCTGAGAACCGGGCAAAACGACGCGTCCATCCACCTGCCTATTCCAATCGCCCTAAGCCGTAAGCGAGCCGTTTGTACGCTGGCGCGGCCGCCGTACGGCCACCTAAACTGGCATGGCAGGGTCGTGGAGGACCTGATCGCATGAGTGCAGGCACGCAGCCGCCGTACGGCCGGACGGGACCGCATCCCGTCGCCCTGTCGCCGCGTGCCCAACGCGAAGCGCAGCAGGGCCTGTCGCTGTGCCTCACCTGGCTGGACATGCCGCTGCGCGAAGCGTTGCGGGATTTCGACCGCCGCCTGTTTTCGGCGGCGGAAGCCAGCCGCAACCACCTCGAGCAGCAGGCATGCTTCGAGAGCCGCCTCATCGTCGAGCGCGAAGGGCCCGCGTTCCGCAACCGTTTCGCCGCGCACCTGTCCGACCGTTTCCGCCGCCTGGGCAATGTGCCCGAGGGCAAGCCGGGAAGCGCGGGCACGGAACACCTGACCTTGAGCCTGGTGGACCCCGAAGAGCAGGAGCAAGCCGATGCGCTGGCGAGCATGGCCGCGCGCGGCGAAGCGCGCAGCGCCAGCAGCCTGTTCGAACTGGGCTTCCGCCTTGCGGTGCTGGCAGGCACCGCGCCGCTGGAAGGCGAGGCGCTGCCCGCGGGACCCCGTGCGCTGGCCGCCGCGCTCGAAGCCGCGGTCGCGCCGATGCCCCTGTCGAACCCGCACCGACTGCTCCTGTTCCATGCCGTGGACGCGCATGTGCTGGGTCATGGCGACGCCTTCTACGGCGCACTGAACGAGCACTACCGCACGCGTGGCATCCTGCCCGGCTTTCGCGTGTACCCCAACGTGCGCATCGCCGCGTCGCCCGCTGCCGAGCGGCGCGCGCGGGCAGCCGACGCTGCCGGCGAAGCCGCGGCCGGTCCGGCCGCGACCACGACGGAAGGACACATCGGCGTGCTGGAAGGCTTGCGTTCGCTGCTGGCCAGCCGCGTCGAAGCCGGCCGCGGCGCCGGTTTCGCACCGGGACGCCTGGCCTCCGACGACGAACTCCAGACGGCCCTGCTGGCGCTGCAAGGCCATGTCAGCGACGTGGCCGACGCGGCGCAGCGCGAGATCCGCAGTGCGCAAGCGCTGCGCGACGAACTCGTCCACCAGCTCAACGTCGGCCGCCCTGCCGGCTCGCCGCCGGCCGAACTCACGCTGGAACAGGGCGACACGGTCGAGCTCACCGCGATGCTGTTCCAGAGCCTGGCGCAGCAGATCGCCGCCACGAGTCCCGGCCGCGGCGTGCTCGGAGGCCTGCAGTGGCCGATGCTCAGGGCGGCGGTGAACGACCGCGGCTTCTTCGACCAGGCCGAGCACCCTGCCCGCCAGCTCCTGGACACGGTGGGCGAGGCGGCGCAGCACTGGCTCGATCCGGCCGAGGGCGAGCCGGATGCGGCCTTGATGGACCGCCTGGAAAGGCTCGTTGTCGAGGCCAGCCATGCGCAGGTCATCGACCCCACATGGCGCGCGGACATCGAACAACAGATTGCCCTGCTTTCGCGCAAGGCGCACGTGGCCGAGCGCCGGCAGATCGAGGCGATGGAAGGACGCGATCGCCTCGAGCGCGCACGCCAGCGCGCCACCGAAATCATGAACGAGCACATGGTGCGCGGTACCGCGCCGCGCGGCGTACTGCGCATCCTGCTCGAACGCACATGGGCGGACGTGCTCGCCCTGCATATCCTGCGCGGCGGCGAAAACGGCGAAGCCTTCCTCTATTGTCTCGGCGTCACCGATCAGCTGCTCGGCAGACGCCCGATCGCCGATCCGCAGAAGCTGCGACAGGACGTGGAGCGCGGCCTGGAGCACCTGGGCATGCATGCCGCCGAGGCGGCGCAGGTGGCCGCCGGCGTCTTCGAAGCGCCCGGCGAACAGAAGGAAGAAGGCCTCACGTCCACCGACGTCGCCATGCGGCTGAAGCAGCGCCCACGCCTCGGCGAAGGTACGGCTCACGGCGAAACCGTCGTACCGGTGCAGCCCACGCCCCTCGATCCCGCGGCACGCGCGATCTACGACGGGTTCGGCAGCCTGCGCTTCGGCACCTGGTTCGAATTCGTCCAGCCCGACGGCGGCGTGATCCTGCGCAAGCTGGCCTGGTTCTCACCCGGCACCGGGCGCTGCCTGTTCGTGAACCAGCGCGGCAGCCGCAGCGAAGACATCGACCTCACCCGTCTGGCCCGGCTCGTCGCCAGCGGCGAGGCACGCGAATGGAAGGAGCAGCGCATGTCCATCGTGGATCGCGCATGGCGCGCCGTCGCACGCAACCTGCGCCGCGAGAATGCGCGCGAGCGCATGGCGGGGCATGCATGAGCCGCGAGTTCGAACAACGGCGCGCGCCCCGCAAACGCGCCACCTCGCCGATGCCCGTCACCGACGTGATGACCGACCGGGTGCTCGGGCAACTCGGCAACCTCTCGGCAACCGGCCTTTTGCTGCTGGGCACTCACGCGCCGCGGCACGGCGGTGTTCACCAGGTGGCCTTCATGCTGCCAGACGCCCAGCATCGCGAGCACCGGGTCGAAATAGGCATCCAGGAGCAATGGCACGAACCGGCGGCATCCGCAGGCCAGTTCTGGTCCGGATACCGTATCGTCGCTGCAAGCGACGACGACGTTCGTGCCATCGACGAGTGGATCGGACCACCCGCGGACTGAACGGAAGCCCCACACCATGCTTTACGACGCACCCGGCGGGAGCCCACCATCCCTCGTCATGAGTGACGCCACCACCATCCTCGTCGACACCGAGCTCGAGCGCGAAGACGCCGCGGCCGCTGCAACCGACCTGTATCTCCACCTGGTGGGCGATGGCACGATCGCCGCGCGTCCCAGCGCGGACGAGGAGGCACGTTTCCGGGTACTCGACGAGCGCTTCGTGGCGGAAACGGGCATACGCGCCATCGGCCTGCACGCCAGCGGTCATCGCTGGTCCGAGGACAGCCTCGGTGGTGCCCACCTCGTCGACGGTGGCAGGGAGAACGGTATTTTCTGCCGGTACGACGGCGGCTTCACCATCCGCTGCCCCGACTGCCAGGCCGCCCTCTCGCTGGGCGACGAAGGTAGCGAGGCGCTCGAGGAAGCACTCGTGCTTTGGTGTGACGCACCCGATTCGGCCTACCTGGCCTGCCCGTGCTGCGCCACCTGGACGCCCCTGCACCAATGGCGTTCGCCGGTGCACGATTTTGCCGTGGGGCATTTCGCCATCACGCTTTACGGCGCGCACCTGAAGGGGCTGCTCGGTGGCGACGAATACGCGGCCACCCTGCTGCGCCACCGCCTGGGCGACATCGCATGCGATTACACGGTGGTTTTCGCGAAAGCGTAGACGTTGTGGGAGCCGCTTCAGCGGCGATCCCGCGGCAGCGGGCAGGTACCATCGCCGCTGAAGCGGCTCCCACACGGCATGCCGGACTTGGCTACGGCACGAGGTAGGCGCACCATTGCGGTTTGCCCCACGTCCCCGGAGATTCCCATGAACGACGCGCTGGCCGCGCTCTACCCCCAGCACCTCGCCACGCTGCGCGAGCGCACGGACACCGCGCTGGCCCGCGGCGGCTTGGACCACCTCGTGGTGCCGGCGGGCCGTCCCATCACGAAGTTCCTGGACGACCAGGACTATCCGTTCATCGCGAATCCGCATTTCAAGCACTGGCTGCCGCTCGTCGACACTCCGGGAAGCTGGCTCGTCTACACGCCCGGCGAGAAGCCGAAGCTCGTGTTCCTCCAGCCTCGCGACTACTGGCACGTGGTGCCGGAAGCGCCGTCGGGATACTGGGTGGAGCACTTCGACATCGTCGTGGTGCGCAAGCCCGCCGACGCGATCGCCGAACTGCCGGCGGCCCTGTCCCGTTGCGCCATCATCGGCGACCAGTACTGCGACCTGCAGGAAGTCTGCGCGAACAATCCACCTGCGGTCGTAGATCACCTGCATTACCACCGCGCGTACAAGACGCCGTACGAGCTGGAACTGATGCGCGAGGCCAGCCGCCGCGGCACGCGCGGACACCGCGCGGCGGAGCGCGCGTTCCGCCAGGGCGAGAGTGAACTGGGCATCCACCTCGCCTACCTCACCGCCGTGGGCCAGATCGACGCCGAGTTGCCGTATGCGAGCATCGTCGGCCTCAACGAACATGGCGCCGTGCTGCACTACACGAACTTCGACCGCCGCGCTCCGGCGGAAGGCCGTTCCTTCCTCATCGACGCCGGTGCCAGCGCATCGGGTTACGCCAGCGACATCACCCGCACGTACGCCGGCAGCCACGCCCCGGAATTCCAGGAGCTGATCGACTCGGTCGATGCCGCCGAACGTTCCTTCGTCGCGAAGGTGCGCGCGGGCCAGAGCTACCCGGACCTGCACGTGCACGCCCACCACGTGCTCGCAGGCGTGCTGCGCGACCATGGCTTCATCCGCATGAGCCCGGAGAGCGCCGTTGAGTCGGGCGTGTCGTCGGCGTTCTTTCCGCACGGGCTGGGCCACGGCATCGGCCTGCAGGTGCACGACGTGGCGGGTTTCCAGGCGTCCGAGACGGGCGGCACCATCGCCAAGCCCGAAGGGCATCCGTACCTGCGCCTGACGCGCCAGCTCGAGCCGGGCATGGTGGTGACCATCGAGCCGGGCATCTACTTCATCGACATGCTGCTGGCCGAGCTGAAGAACAAGCCGTTCTCCGGCGACATCGACTGGACGAAGGTCGATGCGTTCCGCAAGTACGGCGGCATCCGCATCGAAGACGACGTGGTCTGCACCGCGGGCGAACCGGAGAACCTGACGCGGGACGCCTTCGCGTTGCTGTAACCCGAAACAGGAGCGCACTGTGGGAGCCGGCTATGCCGGCGACCCGCGGCAGCGGGCCGACCTCCCGCGAGCACCCATCGCCGCTGAAGCGGCTCCCACAGCGCGCTCCTACCGCTCGAGCGCTTCCGGAGCCTTGGGCACCATCGCCGTCATGACCTCCGGGGCGCCCTTCGTCACCGCCACGTCGTCCTCGATGCGGATGCCGATGCCACGCCAGCGTTCGTCCACGCGCTTGTCGCCCGGCGGCACGTAGATGCCCGGTTCCACCGTCACGACCATGCCTTCCTCGAGCACGCGAGGTTCGCCGTCGATGCGGTAGTCGCCCACGTCGTGCACATCGAGGCCCAGCCAGTGTCCGGTCTTGCTTGGGAAGTAGGCCTTGTAGCTTCCCTCCGCAATGACCCTGTCGGCGCCACCGCGCAGGATCCCGACGGCGCAGAGTCCCTCGGCGATGATGCGTACCGCGGCATCGTGGGCGTCGCCGAAGGACCGGCCCGGACGCACCGCGTCGATGGCCGCGAGTTGGGCCTCGTGCACGATGTCGTAGAGCGCCCGCTGCGCCTGCGTGAACCGGCCGCCCACCGGAAACGTGCGGGTGATGTCCGAGGCGTAGCAGTCGACCTCCGCACCGGCGTCGACCAGCAGCAGGTCGCCGTCCTTCAAGGTTGCCCGGTTCGCCTGGTAATGCATGATGCAGGCATTGCTTCCCCCGGCCACGGTGGGCGGAAAGGCCGGCACGGCACCCTGCCCGCGAATGCTGCGCAGGATTTCACCTTCCACTTCGTATTCCGCCACGCCAGGCCGGGCTATGGCCATGGCGGCGAGATGCGCCGCGCCGGCCACTTCGGCGGATCGGCGCATCAGTGCCAGTTCGTCGCGGGACTTGAACAGGCGCAGGTCGTGCAGCAGGTGGCCCAGGGCCACGAGGTCCTTCGGCACCACGCCACCGCCGCGGGCGGTACGCAGGCGGCGCATCCAGGCGAGCAGGCGGGCGTCGAAATCGGGTTCCTGGCCGAAATGGCAGTACACCCGCGCGCGGCCTTCGATCATGCCGGGGAGGATGTCGTCGATGTCGTCGATGGGGAACGCGTCGTCGAGGCGCAGTTCGCGCGCTGCCCGGTCGGTGCCCATCCGCTCGCCGTCCCAGCGCTCGCGGTCGGCGTCGCGCTCGCGGCAGAACAGCACGCTTTCCCCATGGGCGCGCCCCGGAAGGAGCGCCAATACGGCGTCCGGCTCATCGAAGCCGGTGAGGTAATGGAAATCGGAGTCCTGCCGGTACGGCCAGGGAGCATCCGCATTGCGCATGCGCTCCGGCGCAGCGGCGAGGATCAGCACCGCGTCTTCGCCGGCCATGCGCATCAGCTCCCGGCGCCGCCGGGCGTACTCGGTCGCGGGGATCAATGCAGCGTGTCGCTCGGCGGGTGGTTCCGGGCGCCGGCTTCCGCGTGCAGCAGCAGCGCGCCTACGCGAACGAATTCCTCGATTTCGGTAAGCGACTCCTCGTCGCCCTCCACGTCTTCGTCGAGTTCGAATTCGCTGGCGGCGATGGTCGCCATGTCGCGCAGCACTTCGCGGGCGTCCTCGCTCAATGCCTTCGCCGTCTCGGCCGTGCCGCCGAGCCCGAAGCCGCCGAGGAATCCACGGGTCCACTCGGTCAGGCCTTCCGCCCGCTCTGCCAGCGGTGCGTCTTCCTCCGGCAGCCACGGTCCGAAGGTGAGGTCGGTGTCGGCGAGCCAGGCTTCGGTCTGGTGGCGCAGCCTGATCAGCATAGTCTTCTCGTCGGCGGTGGGCGCGGGATCCGGTTCGAGCTGGAGGGCCTCGAGCAGGGAGCCGGACGGGAAGTGCCCGCCCGCACTGAGGTAGCCCACCAGCGAGCCATGGAATTCGCTGACCGAGGTGGCGAGCTTGCAGCGCGCGATGAGTTCGGCGATGTCTTCGGGGTCGACGGTCTCGTTGGCCGGCATGGCGGGGGCTCCTTCGGGCGTGGAAGCGAAGTCTAATGCAGAGGACGCGACGGACGGGCTGCCGACAAGGCCGGACCTCCTGTTATAGTCCGCGCATGACGAACCCGGATGCCTTCAAGACCGAACTGGAAGCCTTGAGCGCCACGCTCGACCGGCTCGTCGACACCGTTCGCCGCCTTTCCGAGGAAAACCGCAGTCTGCGGCACAGCCAGGAACAGCTGGCGAACGAACGCGCGGGACTCATGGCACGCAACGAACAGGCGCGCAGCCGTGTGGAAGCGATGATCCAGCGCCTGAAGGCGCTCGAGAACACGGGCTGAGCCGTCACATGAATGCAATCGCCAGTGAACCGGTATCCCTGCGCCTGCTCGATCGCGAGTTTCACATCGCGTGCGCCCCCGAGGAGCGCCCCGGCCTGATCGCCGCCGCCCAGTTCCTCGACGGCAAGATGCGCGAATTGAAGTCCAACGCGAAAGCGCCGGGTTTCGACCGGATCGCCGTCCTGGCGGCCGTCAGCATCGCTCACGAGCTGCTCACGCTGCGAAAGGAGCACGACTCCCAGGAACAGGTGCTGACCGACGGTCTGGCCGCCCTGCGCAGAAAGCTTGATGGTCTGCTCGACGCGTCGGTAAAATAGCCCCGGGCGTTCCCTGCGGTGTTCGCCAGCGCACTTTACATTTGCCTTGTTCCTACATACGACCCCGGGTCGGCTTTTCGCGACTGTTGTGCATGTCCGCCTCGTACGGAAAGCCTCGAAGTTGCGTAGCCCTCCCACCTGATCCTTTGGATCAAGGTCGTTTGGTGCGCAGCGGCATCGCGGAGAACGCCTCTCCTTTACAGCCGACCGGCCCCCAGGGGGCCGGTCAGCGTCGTATCCGCGGCACCGGATACGGCGGCTCGACGGCAACCTTGCCTGTGCCGTTCAGTTGAACGACCCATGTCAAAGCTTCCCGAGAGACGTGAACTGCGAGCCGACCTCGTGCAGCGCCGCCGCCAGCTGAAGCCAGCCGAGCGAGTCGCGGCAGCCCAGGGGTTGCGCCAGTCGCTGGAACAATTGCCGGAATTCCTCACCGATACGCACGTGGCCGGCTACTGGGCCACCGGTGGCGAGTTGCCGCTCAACATGGCCATCGCGCCGATGGCCGAGCGGGGACAAACCTTCTATCTCCCCGTCGTCACGAAGTCGGGCGGCAAGCGCCGCCTTACCTTCGCGCCGTGGACCACCGGCGAAGACGTCGAAACCAACGAAATGGGCATTCCGGAGCCGAAGGCCGCGCAGCGCATCGTCGAGGCGAGCGAACTCGACCTGGTGCTGGTACCGCTGCTCGGCTTCGATCGCCGCGGCAACCGCCTCGGCTTCGGCGGCGGTTATTACGACCGCAGCTTCGAATTCCTGCGCGGACAGAAGCGGCCGGCCAAGCCGCTGCTGGTCGGCGTGGCCTACGACTTCCAGGAACTCGACGCCATCGAAACCGCCGAGTGGGACATCTCGCTCGACTACGTGGCGACCGACAAGGAACTCATCGACTGCACGGGCGGCGATGCATGAAGTACTGGCTCATGAAGTCCGAGCCGGACACCTTTTCCATCGACGACCTGAAGCGTAAAGGCGTCGAAGCCTGGGACGGCGTACGCAACTACCAGGCGCGCAACTTCATGCGCGACGGCATGAAGGTCGGCGACAAGATCTTCTTCTACCACTCGAACACCGAAGTACCCGGCATCGTGGGCATCGCCACCGTGGCGTCACCCGCATATCCGGACGAAAGCCAGTTCAATCCGAAATCCAAGTATTACGACGAGAAGAGCACCCGCGAGCAACCGCGCTGGGTGCTCGTCGACGTGAAGTTCGAGCGCAAGCTGGCACGCACCATCTCGCTCGAGGAGCTGAAGGGCATCGACGAACTCGCCGACATGCCGCTGGTGCGCAAGGGCAATCGCCTTTCCGTCATGCCGGTGGCGAAAAGCGACTGGGATTTCATCCTGAAGCTGGAAAAATCATGAGCCAGGACAACGAGAAGCGCCTCGCCGCCGAAACCGCCGCGTTCCGTTACGTGGGCAACGGCACCTTCAAGGGCGGCATCCTGGGCGTGGGCACCGGCTCCACGGTGAACTTCTTCATCGACGAACTGGCGCAGTACCGCGACCGCATCAAGGCGGCCGTCTCCAGCTCCGAGGCCTCCAGCCAGCGCCTGCGCAAGCTCGGCATCGACGTGATCGACCTCAACGCCGCCGGCCGTCTCGACCTCTACGTCGACGGCGCGGATGAATGCGATCCGCAGAAACGCCTTATCAAGGGCGGCGGAGCCGCGCTCACCCGCGAAAAGATCGTGGCCGCCGCGTCCGATCTCTTCGTGTGCATCATCGACGCGAGCAAGCAGGTCGACGTGCTGGGCAAGTTCCCCCTGCCGATCGAAGTGATCCCGATGGCGCGCAGCCACGTGGCCCGCGAAATCGTGGCCCGCGGCGGCCAGCCGGTGTGGCGCGATGGCGTGGTCACCGACAACGGCAACTGGATCCTCGACGTGCACGGCTGGCGCATCGCCAACCCCGTCGAACTCGAAGCCGACCTCAACCAGATCGTCGGCGTGGTCGCCGTGGGCCTGTTCGCGAAGCGCCCGGCCGACGTGGTGATCGTGGGCAATCGCGAGATCTGAGACCCGAAGGTGGGAGGGTCGCGTCGTTGTGGGAGCCGCTTCAGCGGCGATCCCGCGGCGGCGGGCAGGCTCGCCGCGAGCCCCCATCGCCGCTTAAGCGGCTCCCACAGTCGGTTAATCTCGCTCCATGACGCTCGAAACC